>JAEUTS010000341.1 GCA_016787005.1 Bacteroidia bacterium | reverse complement strand
TTACGACATTTAAACTTTTCAAAACCTTATAAATGGAAAATTGGTTAAGTAAATTGCCGAATAGGCTTCGTAGTACTCTGTAATGCATAAAGTAAAGCCCGAAGGGCTTGAATACGAATAACCCTCGACGAAGTCGGGGGTATAAGAGTCTCAGGTTTACAACCCTGAAAGGGTTGAATAGCTGATCATAATATATTCAACCCTTTCAGGGTTGGAAAATTGTTCTTGGCGGGTTACCTTCGGTTTCACCGAAGGTTATTTATATTCAAGCCTTTCAGGCTTGGCTCCAAGGACATTGGGTCTTATGAGCCAATTATTAAAGAGAATTGAAAAATGAAAATAACAAAACAACAGATCACGGGAATTGTCGGGGCCGACCTGCTTGTTATCGGTTTGTTTCTTCCTGTTGTAAATGTTCCGCTGATGGGCGATTGTAATTTTTTTGAAGTGGGTAATTTCAATGGTTTGCTCGATTACTCACTTAAGGGAATTGCATACGGGATAATAGGGCTGGGAGCAGCATCAATGCTATTATCTGTATTAAATTATTGTCGTGGTTTGTTGATAACGGGGCTGATCGCTATTGGAGCTTTTGCTTTAACACTAAAGCAATTCAATGATCTTAGTGCAAATTTGCACGATGACGTAGCCACTAACTTCCTGATGAATATTACTAACACCACTGTTGACGAAAGTAATCTGCGATGGGGATGGATCATTTTGTTTGCAGGGGCTGTGGTATTAATTGTGACTTCTTTCCTGCGATCACAGCCTAAGGAGGGAATACAGTAGTTTTTTGGTTTTATAGAGGCACATCTTACCATTAACCGCGTATCTTTACCCCCTCCAATTTAAAAACTAATTTTGAGCACAACCGATACACCCGAATATAAGATTGGCAAGCAGCTATATGCTTACCAGCATGGTGCTATTGATGAAATATTTAAACGGCTGAAAGACCATCCTGCCCGGTATAACCTTTTATATCAATTGCCGACAGGTGGCGGGAAGACGGTCATTTTTTCGGAAATAGCAAGACGCTATATTGAGGCAACCGGTAAAAAGGTATTGATACTTACACATCGTATAGAGTTGTGCGGCCAAACAGCTCAGATGCTGAAAGAGTTCGGTGTGAAAAATAAGGTGATCAACAGTGCCGTGAAAGAAATGCCAGTTCCCAATGATTACATGTGTTATGTGGCCATGGTTGAAACACTCAACAATCGCCTTAGGGATAAAATACTGAATCTCGATAGCATAGGGTTGATGATAGTTGATGAAGCGCATTACAACTCGTTCGGCAAATTGTTTAAGTTTTACGAGAAGGGTGTTGTTTTGGGTGTTACAGCCACACCATTAAGCTCCAACATCGATATCCGTATGCGCGATAATTATGATGAACTTATTGTCGGCGAATCCATCTCTTCACTTATAGAAACAGGTTTTTTGGCACGCGCAACCACCTATCATTACCAGGTTGGATTAACATCCTTAAAAGTTGGCCGCAGTGGCGATTATACCGTGAGCTCTTCCGAGCGCCTTTATAACAACTACGCGATGCAGGATAAACTGCTGAGCGCTTATAAGGAAAAATGTATCGGCAAAAAAACGCTCATCTTCAACAACGGTATTGCGACTTCACAATACGTTTATGTTACATTTAAGGAAGCCGGCTTTAACATAAAGCACCTGGATCATACTTATAGCACGGGTGAGCGTAAAGAGATATTGCAATGGTTTAAGGAAACTCCCGGGGCAATTCTCACTTCGGTGAGTATTCTTACAACGGGTTTTGATGAGCCCACCGTGGAATGCATTATATTGAACCGTGCCACCAAGTCGCTTACGCTCTATTTTCAAATGATAGGCAGAGGCTCTCGTGTGCTGCCCGATAAAAAGGAGTTTATGGTGATCGACCTGGGAAATAATATGAACAGGTTCGGGCTTTGGGAGGCGCCTATAAACTGGTTTGCTATTTTTCAATCACCGGAATCATACCTCGAAGGAATTCTGAGTGACGAGGAAATTGAGCGCAACTTTAAATACATCATGCCGGAGGAATTACGTAAAAAATTCAGCAACTCATCTTCAATAGATTTTGATATTCCGGCAGAACGCCGGCGGGCAATGAATGAAGGTCATCGTCCGAAAATAGTCATGGAACGTTCCATAGAGCAGCATGTAAAAATGTGCACTGAAAACGCTGCGGGTATTGATGAAGCTCTCGTTCTTGCTGATCTGTTGAAAGAGGAGATCGAATTCCGCGTAAGGGCATATACCCGCTTTTTAAGTAAAACTTCTGAAAGCTATGTAAAATGGCTGCAAAGTGATTACCTACGTAAATTGAAAGTGGCGCTTATCAGGAATTCGCACCCGGTTGATGAAAATGATCCTGATCATTCCGAAATTTCAGAAACGAATGTGTTGCCTGGAGAAGAGGATAGCCTAGAGGTCCCTTGATAAAAAGCATCCATTCTTTGTCTGCCTCTATTGCTTAATTAATTTTCCATTCCATTGAAAATTGTTTTTCATTCTCAGAAAATAGAGTCCTCCCGGTAAGTCCGAGATACTAATGTCAGATGAAGCAGCTGTTTCAAATTCTTTAACAACTTCGCCAACTGAATTATAAAACTGAATAATATCTTTTGGAGAGTTATCCGGAAGATCAACGTGCAATGTTTCTTGAGCAGGGTTGGGGTAAATTTGAATTAATGATGCAATATTTTGTGTATTATTTATAGATAGCGGAGAACCTTTTTTAGGTAAAAACCAGGGGTCAGCATCATATTTGTCGGTAGATGTTCCATTAACAGTATCAGCGTATATCACCACAAATGAAATATCGCCGTATTGGGTTAGAGTGGGCTCCCCAACTCCAAAAGAATTACCTGCGCCGATCACAGATTCTTTATTGGTCCAGCTGTTCCAGTTGCCGGTTGTTCCCTGCTTGGCCCTGTATATTTCGGGTTTGTTGGTTAACGTATTTGTTCCTGTATAATATAAATACCAGGCAGAACCGTCATTAAACAAATGCGGTTGTTGTTCTCCCTTAGTTGTATTCACCGTAGATACCTGAACCGGAGTGGTCCAGGTTACACCATTATCCGCGCTTGTTGAGTACCAAATGTCCAATTGACCAACACCACCTGTTCTGTCATCCGAATCAAAAAACAGAACCAGGTTAGAAGCATCTAACCTTTCTATGTGTGGATTGTCTTCCCTTGTGTTTGGGTCATTTACAGGAGCGGGTAGAGCAGTACCCTGAACGGATGGATTTAAATTCACTCCTTTTAATAAAATAATATCTGTTTTATAGACAGGAAGAACATTATTTGAGGCGTAGACAAAAAGATCAGTAAGTGTGGCCGTATTGCTATTTATTTGCGGCGCACCTTCGCTCCAAACCGGATTAGCAAGGTTGGATAATGTCCATGTAGGAAAATTATTGGCGATGTTTGCCCGTTGAGAGATCAGGATGTCTGATTGCAGCCATTCTGATGCACTTACGGGATTAGTGACCAGATCCATTCCGAATAAAGGGCCTCTTTTATACGGACTAAAATTTGCAAGGTCACCGCCTCCAACAAATTGCCAGGAAAATAAGTCAACCGGTGTATAAAGGCAATATAAGTTTAATCCGTCCCTTGTTATAAAAACGCCGTCTTCCCATCCGCCAACAGAAAGAGCTTGTTTGTATGGTGTTTTAAATTCCGTAGGAATAGAAACAGATGGAGCTATTGCGCTTTTTATTAAAGGCCAATTGGGTTGTGCGAAATTACTTTCTATAAATGAAATTGTAAGTGAAATTAGTGCAAGTAATTTTTTAGTTTTCATTTTTTTTCTGCAATTATTTTATTGTTTGTGATTTCTCTATAATGCGATCGATCTCAATATAATCAACAGATGCATCACTTCATCGCGATCACTGTTATCTCCACATTCACATCTTTCGGTAATCTCGACACCTGCACGGTTTCGCGGGCTGGGAAATCTTTGATAAAATGAGAGCCATACACTTCATTAACTGCGGCAAAATTATTCATGTCCAATAAAAAGATGCTGGTTTTAATAATGTGTTCAAAGTCCATCCCCGCTTCATTTAAAATGGCTTTAATGTTTTGCATCACCTGTTTGGTTTCGGTTTTAATATCACCTGTTACTAGATTCCCGCTTACAGGGTCAATTGCCACTTGTCCGGATGCATAAAGTACATTATTCACCAGTACAGCCTGGCTGTATGGCCCGATCGGCGCAGGCGCCTTTTTTGTATTGATTATTTTTTTCATGGTATTGTAGTTTTTAGTATTAATTGTTTTTAAAATTCTCTAAATTTCTCAAGGGCACTTATCCTACGGAGCAGAAAGTCCCCCATTTGGGGGATTTAGGGGGCTACTGGAAATCATACCAATCCCTTCTCCTCGTCATCTTCAGGTCCTGCAGCACAGCCGACTTTACGTTTATGTCTATCATATAACTCTGGCGCGGGCCAAAAGGCACCCAGGTAATTTTCATTTCCCAGCAATGAAGGTCACGGTAAATGTTTAGTTGGGTGTAGGTGAATTGTTCGGCCTTAAAATCGTAACCTGAGTTAAATCCTATTTTCCAGTTTTTGGTCAGGCTAACGTCGCCGCTGAATGTAAGTGATTGTGTTTTTTGTACCGGTAGTATGCCTTGCCTTAAAAAATTGAAATTATAATACACGTTAAGCGACCAGGGAA
Source organism: Bacteroidia bacterium (assembly GCA_016787005.1). Taxonomy (GTDB): domain Bacteria; phylum Bacteroidota; class Bacteroidia; order JABDFU01; family JABDFU01; genus JABDFU01. The sequence continues at coordinate 4,337 of JAEUTS010000341.1, read as the reverse complement.
CATTAAAGTCCACATACTGATTCAGGTTCTGATTAATGAACCTGATCTCATCCTTACTTCCTTTGGTGCTTTGTTTGGGGCCGGTAGTGCTTTTGCTGCGCACGCTTGTACTCAGGGCCAGTGAATAATTGGTTAAACGTCCGGGTGAACCTGTTTTTTCATATTCAAACTTTTCTATTCTCACACCTTTATCATTGATCTGGTAAGGATCAAGCAGTCCCGTAAAGTTCACATCAAGATATTGGAACAATTTGGTTCGCGCGCTCATATTTATCATTTGCCACTTGAAATTGCGAAGAGCCGTATTGTAAGAAGAGGATATGCTGAACATATCAATGATATGTATTTTCTTTTCGTGGTTAATGGTATCTTTTTTATTACGCACTTTTGCTTCAAGTGTGTTGTTGATCGACCAGGATACTACGCTTGAATTTCCGGCCGGAGGGGAGCCCCACAGGTTATTCTGAAAGATGGAATATACCTGTTTGTTTCCATTTGTATCGGATTGCACTTTTTTGTACGCTCCCCACTGCGGCTCACTGAAATCGGGACGATAACTATAGCTGACGTTTGGAATAATCAAATGACGTATGTGTTTTACATATCCTTTTCTGAACTGGTAATTGCCGTATATTTTGGTATTCAGGTTGGTCGATAAGCTGAAGTCGTTGGCCATTTTAATTCCTTCAACCGTATCGGTTAAAATAGTTTTAGTGTCATAATCATAACGCTTCGAAATGGTTTGATAATAGAGGCTTGAGTTAAATACCGCTGAAGGACTCATGGTGAAATATTTCAAAACATTGAGTGAAGTGCTCAGGGGTATGCTCTGATGGAACCCATTCCGCATTTGCTTATATGTTTCGGGTTTAAAAAAGAGAGAGTCATAGGTACTGATATCGTTGCGTATTTCGGCGGAATAGCTAAGCCCGACCTTATCGTACCACATGGGTATGGTCCTTGTTTTACTTTTAAACGGATAGATACGGTTCATAAAGAACGCGACCTGTGGGAGGCTTACATCAATTTTTTTTGTAGTTGTGTTTTGGCTGTGCCGGGCTGATGCGGTTAAATAAAATGGAGTACCCAGCCAGGATTTACTTAAGCTGATGTTGGATTGAAGTGTATTATTCAAATATACATTGGGATTATACGAGTTGAATCTGTTATAATTGCTTGTACCCGCGTTCACACTTGCCATGAATGATACACCGGGATGTGCCTTTGCATCCTGCGCATGGCTCCAGCGGACAACAAAATCCTTTTGCTGGGTAAAAGTGGGCAGTTCTTTTTCACCTATTTTAAAATTTGAAAAGTTAACCTGGAAATTACCATTGTACTTATACCGTTTAACGTAATTAATACTTGATTTAGCGCCCCAGCTTCCTTTCGAATAAATGTCGCCTCTCAGTGCCACATCAAGTTTATCGCTAACGCCCCAATAAAAACCTCCGTCGCGCAAAAAGAATCCCATGTTTGCCGATTCGCCATACGTGGGAATAAGGAGTCCTGATTTTTGTCCGTGTTTGTTAGGGAAAAAGCCAAACGGTACCGCCAGTGGAGTAGGTATGTCGTTGATCACGAGGTAAGCCGGGCCGGTTACGATAACATCATCCGGAATTACTTTCAGCTTATTCGCCTGGATGTAAAAATGCGGATGTTCAAGTTCACAGGTGGTGTATTTTCCGTTGCGTATGTAAACAGTGTTGTTCGAATCTTTTTTTACTGTTTCGCCATGTATATATCCGCCTGCTTCTTTAGTAATAACCTCAGTAATCCGCCCTTTTTTTGTCTGAAAATTGTAGGTCATGTTACGCGACTTAAAACTTTGTGTTTTTTCGGTGAACACGGGCAGTTCAATTTCGGTATTGTTACTGTCTTTTCGTCCGGTGGCATAAACCGTGTTATTCTTCATATCCAGCTCAATATAACCGGCTTTCAGGTTCAGATCCTCATAAGTTACCTCGGCGCTTCCAAAAAGGTACATTTTTTGCTGAGTAACATCAAAGCGCATGGAGTCATTGGCGGTATACTTCACTTTTGATTTAAGAGGGGCATCGTTGTTGTTTGTAGCAATAGCAGTGTCTTTAAGGACAATAGCGGACTGTAAATTTTCGTTTTTATTACGGGAAATGGCAGATTCAGGCACTAAAACTGTCGCAATTATTAACAGAATAGTGCGGATAACTAGTTTGAATGGGGTTCCTGACAGCAAAATGTACCTCTAAATTTGTGTGTAATAACCTTTTTCGGCTCCAAAACTAAGTAAAATACTTTATATCAGTGGGTTGTAAACGCCGGCATACTAACAAACATTGTACCATACTCCTTTTAATGGGGCTGGCTGTGTTATGCGGCTCGTGGAAGGTTGTTTATAGTCCTCCGTTTGGCCTTAAAACAGTTGTTATTGATGCCGGACATGGCGGAAAAGATCCGGGCTGTTCGGGCTTGAAATATAAAGAGAAGGATGTTGCGCTGGCAGTTGCCCTCAAGCTTGGCAAATTCATTGAGCAGAACTGTAAAGACGTTAAAGTGGTTTATACCCGTACCACCGATGTGTTTCTTGAATTGCAGGAACGGGCAGCGATCGCCAATCGCAATAATGCGAACCTGTTTATATGCATTCATTGCAATGCCAATCCGAATAAAGAAGCCCACGGTTCGGAAACGTATGTGATGGGTTTGCATAAAACACGTGGCAACCTGGATGTAGCCAAACGGGAGAACGCCTCTATTTTACTGGAAGATAATTATAAGAAAAAGTACGAAGGCTTTGATCCCAACTCGGATGAAGCGAATATTATTTTCAGTTTCTACCAGAATACCTACCTCGAACAAAGTTTAAACCTAGCCTCTAAAATCCAGAAACATTATAAAGAAAAAGCGGCCCGTGTGGATAAAGGTGTTCGTCAGGCTGGATTCCTGGTGCTATGGAAAACGGCCATGCCCAGTTTGCTGACTGAAACCGGTTTTTTAACCAATGTGGAAGAAGAAAAATTTTTAGGTTCGGAGAAAGGACAGGAATACATTGCCGTGTCGATATTTAAAGCTTTTCGCGAATATAAAGATGAGATAGAAGGCCGAAAAACGAAATACGATGATATGATAGAAAAGCTTCCCGTTTATGTTGCACCCGTGGATACAGCAGTTGAGGGTCAGGAGGTAAAGAAAGAGACCGGAGATACGTTACATGTGACGGAAGCAGAAGTGAAAAAGCAAACCGCCGACTCAATAAAAATTGTAAAGGAAGAAAAAAGAGGCCCGGATAAAAGGGAGCCTGAAAAGAAGGATCCTGTAAAAAGTGATAAGCCGGTCGAAGGAAGTGTTTTATTTTATGTTCAATTGATAACATCGGATAAAAAGATAGAGCCCGGTTCTGAAAAATTTAAGGGTGTAGAAAATATTACAGAGTTAATTGATAATGGAATATACAAATATGCCGCCGGCTCGTGTACTGCAATGGATCAGGCTTCAAAACTCCAGTCCGAAATGCGAAAAAAGGGATTTGCAGATGCTTTTGTTGTCGCATTTAAAGATGGAAAGCGAATAGGCGTGGATGAAGCGAAAAAGTTGTTGAAATGAGGCCTTAATGGAATTTCGGTTTATACTGGCAGTAATTAGATTTTCGAAAGAAAATCACATGTACTGCCAGTTAATGCCCGCGATGGCGTTTTCGTTTTTCGAAAACAAAAGAAGCTTGGGTATAAATAATAAAATCGTAAATTCGCCAACTGTAATTAATTCATAACCTTGACTTTAAGCAAAGAAGTAAAAACCGGTATTGTTGTGGTCGTGGGCTTGTCCCTGTTCATTTACGGCTTCAATTTTTTAAAAGGATCCAATCTGTTTAAAAATCAGAAAACCATTTATGCCGTTTACACAAATGTTGATGGCTTGCTTGAGTCAAATAATGTTCAGTTAAGTGGTTTAAAAGTAGGGTTAGTAAAGAGTATTAACCTGATGCCCGATGACAGGCAGGGTCGAATTCTCGTCACCATGAGTGTGGAGGATAATGTTAACATTCCTTCCGATAGCAGGGCCCGGATCGTAAGTTCCGATCTGTTGGGAACAAAGTCTATCCGTTTTGAATTGGGCACCTCATCGTCATTGGTTAAATCCGGAGATACACTTGTTTCTGAAAGGGAAGATGACCTTAGGGCTGCGGTCGACAAACGTATAGCCCCTCTTCAAAAAAAGGCCGAGGGACTCATCGCATCAATTGACTCGGTTATGATAGTTGTACAGGAGGTGTTAAATAAAGATGCAAGACAGAATCTTTCAAAAAGTTTTGAGAGCATAAAAAGGGCAATTGCTACTTTCGAAAAAACAGCGCTTCG
>JAEUTS010000252.1 GCA_016787005.1 Bacteroidia bacterium | reverse complement strand
CGCGAGGCCCGGTACTCCGATCAGCAAACAATGTCCTTTACTGAACACAGAGATCAATACATCTTTCACCACTTCATCCTGCCCGACAATAACTTTCGCGATCTCTTTTGTTAATTCTTTATATTTTCCATTAAAAGCGTCAACTGCTTCTACATCCGATTTATAGCTCATAATAAAATTAGTTTACTGGTTTGCCAACCAATTTATATCAAACTTACATCCTTTGTATTCATCATCGATACGAATGTATGTCCCGGCCAGATGTTTACGTATCCAGGAAGTGACAGCCTTTTGATGTTTTTCATTCAATGCAGCTGTTTGAATTTTCTGATAATCATCCTTTAAATTAGCCGCATGGGGCTCCGACCTGCTTTTCAGGTTTAAAATTCTATATACCTGTTTTCCGTCCCTGGTTGTTGTAATGCTCGGCTTGGTTATTTCACCGGGTTTCATGCGGTCGATTGTGAAAGCAAGTGTTGGATCAAATTGGCCTAAGTCGGCTTTCTCAAATTTTGTAAGACCATTGATCGGGTTGGTCACAAGCCCGCCATTCTGACGACTTTCCTCATCATCCGAAAAACGGGATGCCGCTTCGCGGAAAGAAATAGAATCGCGCATAATAACCGTATAAATACTGTCAAGAATAGTTCCGGCTTTTACAAGGTCATTTGGCGAAGATTTAGGTGCTATAAGAATATGACGTACACTAATCTCCTCACCACGTTTGTCAAGCAATTCAACAATGTGGTAACCATAACTTGTTTCAAAAACAGGAGAAACTTCATTTAGTTTAAGTGAAAAAGCTGCCGCTTCAAATTCCGGAACAAACGCTCCACGCCTAAGCGTATCGTACCTTCCACCTCTTACTGCCGAACCGGGATCTTCAGAATACAAAGCCGCTAAAACAGCAAAGTCTTCTCCCTTGTTTACAATACGATCTCTCAAAGCTTGTACCCGGTCTTTGGCCTCTTTTTTGGTTTCAGGAGAAACAGGAGGCTTTTTAATTATTTGCCCTATCTCAACTTCCTCATTAATAAATGGCAAACTATCCTTCGGTATCTTATCGTAATAACTTCTTATTTCGGACGGAGTTACCGCCATATCTTCTGTTAGTTTAGCCTGCATTTTCTGGGCCAGCAAAAGATCCTTAATATCACTGCCCAAATCACTTTTAAACTCTTCCACTGATTTCCCATAAAACTCAGTGAATTTTTGCTCCGAACCAAACTGACTGATGAAATAGCGGATACGCCTGTCAAGCTCCTGCTCGACCTGGGCATCGGTTACCACAATACTGTCCTTTTGAGCCTGTGTAAGCAGCAACCGTTGAAACATGAGCTGCTCAAGCAGCTTGCAACGTATAAGCTGCGGATCAGTTTTATCACTGGCTGATGCATATTGCAGGTACTGCGACTCAAGCTGAGATTTTGTAACAATGCTATTTCCAACAACAGCAATAACCTTATCAATTACCCCGGATTGAGCAAAAGTAGTAAGAGGTGTACCCAGCAGCAGTGCTGCAAAAAAAATAACATTATATCTTTTCACAAAATTCATCAGCAATTATCATTTAAATTCTTCAACATCTTTATTATTTCGAGCTTCGCTAAACGCTTCCTCTTTCATTTTATTGATAAGCTCGAGTTTTCTTTTGTTTAAAATTATGTTTTTTATGTTCTCCTTTTCAAAAGAAAGCGGTGAAATGCTGTTTTTTATCTGAAAACCTTTAATGTTGACAAAATACAAGCTTGTGGAGTCACTCACTTCAATAAAACGATTGTTTTGCAGGAAAAGCTCTTTATTATATGTTGGCTGAATGGGAATTTCCTTCAACAGGTCGTCAAACAACAACCAGGCCGTATCATCCAGGTAAAAATTTTCGGCATACTGATGACAATAATTCTCCAATGCTTCTTTATCCTTTGGAATTTCAGAACGGTATAATAACCTGACCTTTTGAAGATTAGGGGCTTTTTTATTCACCTTAACATACGATACCCTGATAATATTGTCCTTCAGTTCAAAATTATTTTTATTCCGCTCATAATATGCTGTTATGGCAGAATCAGACACTACAGTATCCAGTTTTTGATTGACCAACTCCCGTTCATACGCAAATGTGATGAGTGAGTTGCGATAATCCTTCAGCTGCTTTTCCACGTTCTTTTTGTCCTCAGGCAAATTTTGCTCCGCTTTATGCAGGATAAGCGCTTCGGTTATCCAGCTGTTAATGTACTTTTTAATGAGCGTAAGGCTATCTTCTGTCCTGGTGTTTTTAGGGACAATACTTTTTACATCATCAACATACAAATAGCTTTCGTATACACGTGCGATCGCGCCCTGCCGCGGATCGGGTTTACTCTTGCAAGCAAGCAAAAGCAAACTAAACAGAAATATTATATTAAGATTACGGAACATATATCCCCAAAATCAAGAGAGGTATGAGCTTGAGTAAACCCGCCCATACCTCTCTGTGTTTATAAAACTAATTATTGAATGGTCGACAACACTTCCTTGTTAACTGTTACAGGATATTTCTTTTTTAGCGATTCGATCCACTCTTTTTCCAGATAATTCTGATAATCTGCTGTTACAAGACCTTTTGACTCATTGAATGCCTTTGGTTCCGGTTTCAGCAATTTTTTCACTTCAACAAACATAATTTTTCCATTCTCTTTTTTATTGGCTGAAATACCGGGATTCCAATTTGCATCAACAAAACTATTTTCTTTTGGTAAAAACAGTTTCGATTCTACCTGCAGGTTTAACTGGGATTTTTTGTTTATCACATCAAGAATTTCCTTTTGTGTTTTATTCTTCTTCAACATAGCTTTTACTTCGTTGGCCACTTTTTCATCGGCACAGGTATAAATAGCTGCTTCGGCGCGTTGTTCCCACAGGTAATTTTGTTTATTCTTCTCATAAAACTCTTTCAGGCCTGAGGTATCCTTTACCGCTTTCGACCATACTTTTTTATCAGTCAGGTCAAACAACAAGATGCCATCACGATATTCCTGCATAAGAGCTCTGAACTCAGGGAACTTCTGGTCAAGACGAGCTTCTTCATAAGCTATGCATGTTTCATCTACAAATTGTTTATACATAGGATCAATGGCAGACTTAGCATCGGATTTAGCACGTTTACTTTGATGAGACTCCAGATACCTTGCAAAATCAACCTGTGTGTATTTCTTATCATTCAGCGCAAACATCACCTTATTCAGTTTTGCAGCCTTTTCCGATTTCCATGCTCCGTTAAAGAAGTTGGTATCGATAACAGGATAGAATTCATCACGTAATTTTAAATTATCCTTAAACTTACATTCACTTTTTATTTTCGCAATCATTGAAGTACGCCCCATTTGGGAACGGCTATCACGCGCTACCTTCGACTTAAGATCACCTTTCATATCATCAAAAGCTGCCACACCCCTTTTATCAATACGCTTAACAATGTGCCAGCCAAAACGTGTTCTGAATATTCCGGAAACATCACCATTGTTTTTCAGAGCAAATGATTCTTTCTCAAACTCCGCAGGCATGCGGTTTGTACCAAACCAAGGCAGTTCACCGCCTTTGGCACCTGAGGCTTTATCATCGGAAAACTGTTTAGCCAGGTCTGAAAAATTTTCACCGGCTTTTACCTTTTGATAGATCTCTTCTATTTTTTTCACTCCATTGATCGAATCTTCTTTGGTCATATCTTTCGGAGTTTTAATCATAATGTGTGACACAAGTATTTCACCCTGAGCCGGCCTGCGGTCAACCACTTTGATCAGGTGATATCCGAATTTTGTACGAACCGGCATTGATATTTCACCAACTTTGGTTGAGTAAGCAACATTTTCAAATGGATAAACCATTTGCAGTGCCGTAAAATAACCAAGGTCGCCATCATTATCCTTTGCAGAAGGGTCTTCTGAATTAGCTTTTGCCAATACACCAAAATCTGCCCTGGCTGCACCTTTTTTACCAAGCAATTGGTCATGCAAAGCAAGAATCTTTGAATAGGCAGCCAATGTATCCTTAGGCAAGGCGTTTTCGGCACACTTAATTAAAATATGGCTCGCACGTATCTCAGTTTGCAAACGATCATACGCTTCTTTTAACAATTTTTCATTTACATCCTTATCCGTTAAATAAGGCTGCGCTAACTGTTTGCGATATCCCGAAAGTTCATTTTTAAATGCAGCTGAAGTATCAAGCTTCATTTCTTCGGCCTCTTTCACTTTTAATTTAAAATTTGTGAACAACTCAATGTAATTATCCAATGATTTTTTCTCGGTGGCACTTTCCTTGCCACTATTCTTTTTATACACATTTTCAAACTCGGCAACAGTAACCTTGGAATCACCAACTGTCATTAAAACGGCATCCTTATTTGTCTGGGCAACAATTGCAGTTGAACCCAAAACAAGTACTGTCAATGTTAAAAAACGGATTGCTTTTGTGTTCATTGTGATCATTGATTTTATTTTATAAATAGTGTATTAAAAATGCTTTAAAATTCAAGGGCTACAAATGTAAACAAACTTTCAGGATGTATCAAAAATTGCCAGCCTGTTGAAAATCCATTCAGAAAGCTTATAAATGCTTAATAATCAACGATTTATTTTATAATTACTTTCCTGATTAGGCGTTGATGATCTTGCTGAACTACAAGGAAATATATTCCACCGGAAATGTGTCCCGTATCTACTTGTTTTTTATAAATTCTATCCGGCCGAACATCATCAATGAGCATTACGGTTTCACCTAAAATAGTATTAAGCGAAATTATCGCTCTGTCGGACTTTTCAAACTTACAATCAAGAATAAAATTTCCGTTTGAAGGGTTGGGTGAAATACTCAGGAACAACGTGCTTTCGCTTTCCTTTATTCCGGTCACACAATTAACTGTTGCGGTTGTTATTCCTAAGCACCCATTTGCCTCAGTTACTGTCAGTGTATATGTGGCCGACGACAAACCACTTACATTGCTAGTTGTTGTGCCATCAGACCATGAATAAGTATAGGGAGGTGTTCCTCCGCTTGCTGTTGAGGCAATTGCTCCGTTATTGAAACCACAAGTGGTTGGCGTAACTGAAGTAGTTACATTAAGAACAGGTGCACCGGAAAGAACTGCAACAGAGGTATTCCAGCAGCCATTCATATCAGTAACAGTAAAAGTATAAGTACCTGCTGCCAAACCACATTCCGTTTGTGCTGTCCCGCCAAAGGCCCAGTTGTAAGTATATGGCGCAGTGCCAACACTTGCTGTAACAGCTATGCATCCATTGGCCAGGCCACACGTAGGATTTGTTACCGTAGTCTGAAGTAAAATAGCTGAAGGTTCGGTGATAACTGCAGTTGAAATACTTGTACATCCTTTCGAGTCAGAACATGTCACAGTGTAAGTAGCTGCGCTAAGTGAATTCGCAGTTTTTGCATTTGCTCCGGAACTCCATGAATACGAAAAGGGACTATATCCGCCTCCCGAAACATTTGCAACTGCACCTCCATCATTACCTCCATTGCAGCTAACATTCGAAATTACTGATACAGATGTAACAGGAATAGCGCTTATAGTACCAACAATAGAAGTTTTGACTTGTTGACAACCATTTGCATCGGCTAAAGTAAGCGTATAGGTTGCAGCGGTAAGGTTGCTTATAGTCTGACTGGTTTCACTATTTGACCAGGAGTAAGTATACGGGCTCAATCCACCTCCTGCACTTGCAGAGACTGAACCATCTGATAATGCACAATACTCATCTGTTGCAGTCAAAGCTAAAGTTGGATTGCTTGTTCCCGAAACAGTAGAAACAGAGCCTGCTGTACAGCCATTCACATCGGTTACTGTAACTTCATATGTTCCTCCTGATAAACCGCTTATACTTTGAGTTGTTAACCCATTGGACCATGAATAAGTGTATACAGGCGTCCCTGAAGTTACACTGGCAGTAATTGAACCGTTTGACTTATCACAGGTAAATGAAGTTTTTGTCAAAACAACTATAGGACCTGTAGCAACCCCGGTAACGGTGGATACAGTTTTATTTGTACATCCGTTTGCATCAGTTACAGTTATCGTATATGATGCAGGAATTGCGTTACTAATTGTTGTAGTTGTTGCGCCGGTAGACCATAAATAGCTGTAACCCGGACTCCCTCCCGTTGCTACAGCATTTATTGAACCGCCTACAGAACACGTAGAAGGAGTTTCTGTAGCGGAAACATCAGGCTTTGTTGTACCACTAATTGTATAAAAAGCAGAAGAAAAGCATCCGCTCGCATCGGTTACGGTAACCGTATGTGAGCCCGGGGCTAAATTATTTAGGAATGAGTTAGTAGATCCATTTGACCAAGAATAGGTATAAGCGGGTGTACCCCCGGAAACGCTCGTAAGAATATAACCATTTGCCTGACTGCAGGTAGCATTTCCTATTGTTCCGGTAACAATTGGCAGAAGAGTCCCCAAAACAAAATCATTTGATGATTTAGTGCAACCGTTCGCATCAGTTATAGTTATACTATAAATACCCGGCTGCAAATTATTTATATCACTGCTTGTTGCACCGTTTGACCAGGAATAAGAATAACTTGGTGTACCTCCGCTTACGTTGGTTGTTATTGAACCTGGAGAGGTACATAAAGAAGCTGTTGCAGAGGTTACTACTGATATATCAGCAGGTTCTGTCAGTGTAACGGAAAGCGTTGTTACGCAGGTAGTATTAATTATATCGGTAACATAAACAGAATAAGAACCAACACAAAGATTTGAAAGGGTTGAGGAAGTTGCTCCACCCGATATCCATGAATAAGAAAATGAACCAGAACCACCCTGAGTAGTAACCGATACAGCCCCGTTACATTCTCCATAGCAAGTAATATTGCTCTGAATGGATGTAGTAGCAGTAAAGCATTGAGAAAAAGATTGTTTTGAAGTAAGCCCCAAAATGGGAAAAACGATCAAGATTACAATCCTAAATATGCGACAAGATTTTGAATATTTAATTTTCATAAAAATCGTTTTAACAATATCAGAGGTAATCAATAAATAATGGGATTCCAATAAAGCTACCGCAAAATTTTAAGAAAGATGTCCTCCCTTTTTCATCCTTCTACCTGCTTGTATAATTAGGTGCCTCACGGGTTATTACAATTCCATGCGGATGGCTTTCGCGAATACCCGCGTTAGTGATTCGGATGAACTTCGCTTCCTGTAATTTCTCAATATTTTTTGCACCGCAATAACCCATGCCGGCCCGCAATCCGCCGATAAGCTGGTAGATAACTTCAGACAGATTACCTTTATAAGGTACGCGACCCGAAATGCCTTCCGGAACAAGCTTTTTAATATCGTCTTCAACATCCTGAAAATAGCGGTCTTTAGAACCCTGCTGCATGGCTTCAATCGAACCCATTCCACGATATGATTTAAATTTACGGCCTTCGTAAATAATTGTTTCACCCGGCGATTCTTCCACCCCGGCAAACATGGATCCCATCATCACTGTACTAGCTCCGGCAGCTATTGCCTTTACAATATCACCGGTAAAACGAATCCCACCGTCAGCGATCAGTGGAACACCCTTACCCTTCAACGCTTTTGCCACTTCTGTAACGGCTGTAAGCTGCGGCACTCCAACACCTGCAATTACACGTGTTGTGCAAATTGAGCCAGGTCCGATCCCGACTTTAACAGCATCGGCTCCAGCTTTAACAAGTGCAAGGGCCGCTTCGCCGGTTGCAATATTCCCGACAATAACCTGCAGATCGGGATATTCCGCCTTTACTTTTTTCAAGGTATCGATTACTCCCTTGGAATGACCATGCGCTGTATCAATTACAACCGCATCTACATCTTCTTTCACCAATGCCGCCACTCTTTCCATCACGTCCTGTGTAACTCCAACAGCCGCAGCAACACGCAAACGTCCTAAAGCATCTTTACAGGCTCTTGGGTTAACTTTTACCTTCAGAATATCCTTGTAGGTTATAAGTCCGACCAGAACGTTGTCTTTGTCAACAACAGGCAATTTCTCTATTTTATAATTTTGCAATATTTGTTCCGCCTTCTTCAGATCTGTTCCTTGTTTAGCTGTAATTATATCCTGGCTGGTCATTACTTCTCGCACCGGGCGTTTCATATTCTTCTCGAAACGCAGATCTCGGTTCGTAACAATACCAACTAAATGGCGTGTTTTTGAAACAACGGGAATACCGCCGATTTTGAACTCTTTCATTAAACCAAGAGCATCTGCCACGGTTGCAACTTCAAGCAACACAACCGGATCACTGATCATACCACTCTCAGAGCGCTTTACTTTACGCACCTGATCGGCTTGCTGTGCAATCGTCATGTTTTTATGTAACACACCAATTCCACCTTCCTGGGCGAGAGCAATAGCCATTTTATACTCAGTAACCGTATCCATTGCGGATGAAACGATAGGAGCATTCACTTTTATTTTTTTTGTAAACTGCGTAGTAATATCTGCTTCGCGTGGAAGTATCTCTGAATAGGCAGGTACAAGTAGAACATCATCATAGGTGTAACCTTCACCCATAAATTTTGAAGAATCAGCGGCCATAAGGAGCGGTTTGAATTTTTAGTACAGTAAAAATTCCTGTAAAAGTAAAGAAAAATGCCATCCAACAAAAAGAAATTAACGCAGTAGCGTCACAACCCCTTTTCGCTCAATATATTGGCCATAAGCAGTTTTAAACTTCAGGAGATACACATACATGTCTTCCGGACCCTTTTTTCCTCCAATTGTTCCGTCCCAGGGTTCATAAGGATCACTCGTCTGAAAAACCTGCTCACCCCACCGATCAAAAATTCTAAAGTCGTATTCTGTTTTGTTGATATACGAAGTAACAGGTATAAATACATTGTTTCTTCCACTGGGAATAAAGGTATTCGGAATGAAAACTTTCGCATCCTGTAAAGCGTCCGCTACATTTGACCGGCTGGAATCATTAATTCCATAAGGGTTTCCGGCATCTTCAAGCGCGTTAACATAATAAGAGAACTGGCCTTCCCCTTTAAAAAAAGGCGAAATATCATCTGTAAAAGTATTCGTACCGGACGCAGTGTAAATGACATTCCCAATCGGAGTCGCATCCCAAACGCCGTCAACGGCCCTGTATACATTGTAAGAATTCACCGAACCCAACCACGATTCATAATCATTCCATGTCAATGTATTGGTAAGATCATCATTGGCAACTGCTGTTAATAAAATTGTCCGGCCTAAGTTTGTAACTGTTGTATCATTACCGCAGGTATCAACCGCAACAGTTTTGTAATAATAACTTTTCTCAGTTGTTTTGGCGGTATTATCCGTATAACTAACGATCGGACTTCCTGTAAATGGAATTGCCCCGATCAATTTAAATGGCCCAGACGGACTCTCACTCCTAAACACTTTGTATTTCGATATCTCCGCGGCAATGTCAACATAACAATACACTTTAACGGAATTGCTGGAGGCCACTGTTGCCGTTTTCAAATAAGAGAAAGTGGGCATAGCCGGAATATTGGCTGTGTAACAATACTTGTTAGATGTTGAGGATCGCGTACCTGATACATCCCGTGCAATAACAATATAGCAATAGACAAAGGTCGGCTGCAGATTAGTATGTACATATGAAGTTGTTGAAGAAGGTGTTGTTCCGAGAAATGCATATGCTCCTCCGTTGGTGCTTACGTAAATATCATATTGACCTATCCCTGATGACATGTTTGTATATGCGTTCCAGTTAAGCGTGTTTAAACGGGCACAGGCATTCGGGGTACTTTTAACCAGGATCGTATTGTGTGGCACTCCCATCGGACTCGTATTCTTACAGCTATCGAAAGCGGCTATCCTGTAATTCTCGATGGTTGAACCAGCAAGTGAATTAACATTATTGAAGAACGTAGTATTGATACCATATACGGTATCAATGCTCTGCCATATACCGCTTATCATTTGGTATATAATATAACCTTCCGTATCCTTTGAGGAGCTGGGCTTCCATCCCAAAACAGCCTTACCGCTGATATCAACACTTACTGAGTCAAGTAAGGGTACCGCAGGCACGATCATATTACTAAAAAGATTGCCTGCTGCAGAAGATACTGATACACAACCGGTATTATCACCAATCTCAACCCTGTAATTAAGCTGGGAACGACAAATGGTAATTGTATCCATATACGTCAGGCTTTGGGTGGAATCGATCAGGGTCCATGTTCCCGCCGGATACTCCCTGAAAATACGGTACCAACCCATTGAAGTAGTTAAGGCAGGCGTATGTAATGAATTCCAACTAAGCTGCGCAGTACCATTGCCCGGATTTACAACTTTCATTAATATAGAACTTACAGTATCTACTGCTGCGGTATCCAAAGAACCACCGCAATTACTTTTCATATAGTAATAAAGCTGCGCGGCGTTTCCATTTGAACCCGTGTGCGTGTAGGTTGTTATTGCTGAATTAAAAATACTGTCAACAACACTGTAAGGGCCATTCAGACTTGAGGAACAATAAATATAGTGCTTATTAAAATTAAGAAGTGGTGAAGGGTTTTGCCATGAAATGGTGATCTCTCCATTGCCGGCAACGCTTATACATTTGATTTCGGGAGATGGATCACAGGCAGCATACGCCCATCCCTCAAAAATTTGAAGAAAAAGGCATAAAAATCCTAAACTAATGATCTTCTTTAAAGGCATTAGTAATTGATAAGCAGAGATTTAACAAATAAATTTACCTTAATTAACGTGCATTTGCAATATTTATTGCATTTTACCCACTACTAACTCATGTAAGTGGTTCTCTGTAAGGTATTTGTTTGCCAGATCGCGAAGTTGTTGAGATGAAACATTTCTGACAGTATCAACAAACGTATCGTAGTAATCGTAACCGAGATTATACAACATAATTTTTTTGAATTTTTCGGCCAGTGCAAAAGGGCCATCTACCGAACGCACAAAATCGCCCAACATGTAACTTTTAACTAAGGCCAATTCATCATCAGGTACAAGCTCATCACACAAACGTTTTATTTCAGAATAAATTTCTTTTATCGCAGGCTTACATACATCAGCGCCCACTTCGGTTGAAATAAAGAAATATCCTGCATTTCTTAATGATATAATTCTCGAACCGATGCCATAAGTGTAACCCTTTTCTTCCCTTATGTTCGCCATAAGCCTTGAACCAAAATATCCTCCAAGCACAGTATTCAACACTTTCACAGCGTGATAATCGGGATCTAGCTTATTGAACAAGATGCGGCCAATACGAATAGCGGATTGAACCGCATCATCCCGCATAATAAAATGTTTATTTTGGGCATCAGATTTAATACTTCCGCTTACTATTGACGGCTGTTGATTATTAATACCCCAATCATTTCCACCAAAATGCTTATTGATCAACTTTACTGCTGAATCATCCACCTTACCCGAGATAACTATTTTACATTGATCCGATTTGTAATAGGTATTAAAAAAGTCAACAATATGTTCACGCTTTAACAACTCAAAATCTTCAGTTTTTAACCGGTATGTATAGGGGAATTCATTCCCGAAGATCAATGCACTGAATCGCGTACGGGCGATATGCGCTACCTTTTCATTATCCACTAAAAATGTCTGCCGTTTGTTTTGCAATAAAATATTTAATTCGTTTTCAGGGAAAACCGGATTTTTTAGTACGTCTTCAAGCACTGGCAACACGCTTGCCAGGTGCTTGTTTAAGGTATATAATGTTATATATGCCCAATCCTGATCAACTTCCTGTTCGAGGTAAGCGCCATAATAATCAATACCATCAGCTATTTCAGCGGCTTTACGGGTTTTGGTTCCTTCATCAAGCATTGAACTTGTGCAGGAAGCCTGCAGCGATACAGGTTGGTACCAAACACCGGCATTAAATATAAATTCTATTTTTACAAGATCCTGAGTGCCCGCATTGATAAGGCTAATAGGAATTCCATTATCAAGCTTCAGTTGTTTCGCCTGTGCGATCAATATTTTTTCCAATGCATGCGATCCGGGCGCAGTTTTTCTATCAAGTATTTGGCTCATTTTTTTGTCCTTTTGGAAAGATAATATAACACAGAACTGTTTTGTTTTGTAAATATTTTTTTTGCCTGCTCCTGAATGCCGGAAGCAGTTACCGCATTGTATTTTTCTACTTCATGATTTATCAGGTCTGCATCACCGAGATGCTCTGACATGGCAAGATTCATGGCTTTATTCATAATATCCATTTCGGAGAATACAAGTGCAGACTCCATTTTATTTTTGACTTTGGTCAATTCCTTTTCATCAACAAATTGTGTCTTCAACTTATCCAGTTCGGCATCAATCGCCTTTTCGGCATCTTCCATTTTCACGCCTTTTACCAACTTACCCGAAACAACAAAAAGGCCATTATCAAGATCGCCCGAAACATAAGCATTGATGTCGGAAAACAACTTTTGCTTTTTCAACAATTCATTATGAAAACGGGAAGAATTACCACGGGAAAGAATATCGGAAATCAGATCTACTGTATAGTATTCCTTATCGTATTTTGAACACATGTGAAACACTTTATAGATCGCATCGACAGGAACATCCTTTTCAACAGTGAGGCTGCGCGCTTCTACCTGTTCAGGCTCCTTTGGTAAATTACGTTTATTCGGTTCCCCTCCGGGTATTGGTCCAAACCATTTCTCCGCAAGAGGTCTTGCCTTCTCAGTTGTTATATCGCCGGACAAAACCATAATGGCATTTACAGGCTTATAATGCTTTTTAAAAAAAGCTTTAACGTCCTCCATCCTGGCATTCTCAATATGACTGATCTCTTTGCCTATTGTGGCCCACATATACGGATGCAGTTTGTACGCCATAGGTTTTAGCAACAACCATACATCACCATAAGGCTGGTTCAGATAGCGCTGCCGGAACTCCTCAATGACCACATTGCGCTGCACCTCAAGGCTTTTTTCAGAAAAGCCAAGACTTAGCATACGGTCCGATTCCAACCAGAAAGCTGTTTCAATATTGTTTGAAGGGAGAGTGAGATAATAATTCGTTATATCGTTTGTTGTAAACGCGTTATTCTCTCCACCTACCCTCTGCAAAGGCTCGTCATAACTGGGAATATTTACTGACCCTCCAAACATCAAATGTTCAAATAAATGGGCAAAGCCTGTTTTATCGGGATCTTCATCGCGTGCGCCTACATCATATAAAATATTCATGCACACCATAGGCGTTGAAGTGTCATTGTGCACAATTACCCGTAAACCATTGCTCAACGTAAACTTTTCAAACTTTATCATACTTTTTTCCTTTTTATCCGGCCAGCAATCAACCTTAAGTAGGCGAGAATATTATTATTTCCTGTCTAATTTCGCGCAACAAAATTTACAGGCATTATAATTTTTACATTTCCCCTGCACAAAGCTCAGCCTTTGCCTGTTCATATTCACTTATTATCTCTTCAATAATTTTGGCGGCCGGTTTTATTTCTTTAACCAGAGCCGACACTTGTCCTATTTCAAGTTCACCTTCATCCAGATCGCCTTCAAACATACCCTTTTTAGCCCTTGACCGGCCTAATAATTGTTTTAATTCATCAACGGATGCACCCTTTTGTTCGGCTTGTGCTACCTGTTCAAAAAAATTATTTTTCATGAGGCGCACCGGTGTCAGCTGCTTTAAAGTTAATTGCGTATCACCTTCGTTCGCACTGATAACAGCTTTTTTAAAATTAGCGTGCGCCGATGATTCTTCCGAGGCGACGAAACGGCTGCC
>JAEUTS010000245.1 GCA_016787005.1 Bacteroidia bacterium | reverse complement strand
GCCAAGATGTGGATATCAAATGCTCCCTTTGCCGATATCGCTGTTGTTTGGGCAAAAAATGAACAGGGAGAGATACAGGGTTTGATCGTTGAACGCGGCATGAAAGGATTTACTACCCCTGAAACCCATGGTAAATGGTCGTTACGGGCAAGCGCTACCGGCGAACTTGTTTTTGATAATGTAAAAGTTCCGAAGGAAAATTTAATGCCCAATGTAAAAGGATTAAAAGGGCCTTTGAGTTGTCTTAACTCCGCACGTTATGGAATTTCATGGGGTGCAATCGGTGCCGCTATGGATTGTTATGATTCCGCTCTTCGATATTCAAAAGAGCGCGTTCAATTCGGAAAACCTATCGCGGGCTTCCAACTCACACAGAAAAAATTGGCCGAAATGATCACGGAGATTACCAAAGCGCAATTATTGTGTTGGCGTCTTGGGGTTTTGAAAAACGAGAACCGTGCGACACCTGCTCAGATATCAATGGCTAAGCGGAACAGTGTGAATATGGCGTTACAAATTGCCCGTGAAGCGCGACAGGTTCACGGTGCCATGGGTATTACCGGCGAATATTCAATTATGCGTCACATGATGAATCTGGAATCGGTGATCACCTATGAAGGCACACATGATATTCATTTATTGATTACAGGAATGGATGTAACAGGGATAAACGCGTTTCAATAAAGCCCCTCCTAAATCCTCTCCGCCTTAGGCGGAAGGACTTTAAAGGGGGGGCGATATATAAATAAAATAAATTAAAATAGGCGTTAAGAGCGCCGGAAAGTCCTCTCCTCCGGAGAGGATTTAGGAGAGGCTTATGATAATAGAACAATTATACACCAATTGCCTTGCTGAAGCGGCCTATTATATTGAGTCGGAAGGCGAAGCTGCGATCATAGATCCGATAAGAGAAACCGAACCTTACCTGCAAAAACTTGCCGGCAGAAACACAAAACTGAAATATGTTTTTGAAACGCATTTTCACGCCGATTTTGTTTCAGGTCACATTGACCTTGCCGAAAAAACAGGCGCAAAAATTATTTTTGGTCCCTTAGCGGAAACTAAATACAGTGCCTATAGTGCAAAAGATGGAGAGGTATTTAAGGTAGGTAAGCTTCAGATAAAGGTGCTGCATACTCCCGGCCATACACCCGAATCATCATGTTTTTTATTGATTGACGCATCCGGGAAGGATCATTGCGTATTCACCGGAGATACATTGTTTGTTGGCGATGTCGGACGTCCTGATCTGCTGGACGGTAAAATGTCGAAAGAAGAATTGGCCGGTATGATGTATGAATCGCTCAACAATAAACTTAAAAAACTCGCGGATGATGTAATCATGTATCCCGCCCATGGCCCCGGTTCTTCCTGCGGAAAGAATATAGGAAAAGAAACCTGGAGTACGATCGGTCAGCAAAAGAAAACGAATTACGCTATGCTGGAAATGAACAAAGAGAAATTTATTCAGCTTGTGACCGGCGGACTCACTGCACCACCTCAGTATTTTTTCAGTGATGCGGCCATTAACAAAAATGGGTACTCAAGTATTGATAAAGTTCTGGAGCAAAATACACGCGCACTCACTATTGATGAGTTCAAAGAAGAAATAAACAAAGGTGCTTTGATTCTTGATACGCGTGATTCCGATGAATTTGAAAAGGGGTTTATCAAAGGTGCCATAAATATTGGGCTAAACGGCCAATTCGCGATATGGGTTGGTACGCTTATTGACATTAAGCGTCCGCTCGTAATTGTTGCGCCTCCTGGTAAGGAAGCTGAGTCAATTTTACGATTGGCGCGTGTAGGGTACGAAAATGTAAAAGGGTATTTGAATGGCGGCACAATAAAATGGAAAGCCATCGGTGAAAAGCTGGAAACGCTGCCATCGGTTTCTCCCGAGGCTTTTGCCGCAGTCGCAAATAG
This sequence comes from Bacteroidia bacterium, assembly GCA_016787005.1. Lineage (GTDB taxonomy): Bacteria > Bacteroidota > Bacteroidia > JABDFU01 > JABDFU01 > JABDFU01. The sequence goes on along the minus strand of JAEUTS010000245.1, from coordinate 1,704 downwards.
CGGTAAAACAGTCGTATTGGATGTCAGGAAGCCATCAGAATTTGAAAATGGTCATGTAGCCGGAGCAAATAATATTGAGTTAGCAGAATTATATATCGGGATGAAAACATTGGATAAGAACCTATCGTATCATATATATTGTGCGGGAGGATACCGCTCCATGATAGCAGCTTCGATTGTGAAGGCGGCGGGATTTAATAATATCACTAATGTATCCGGCGGATACGGCAAAATAAAAGGAACAGGCATTAAAATTGAGGTGGCTAAAACTGTTGTATAGTAATGTTTTTATCCGGCTATTTTGCATACACTAATGCAAATGAGCGTCAATAGTTCCAATACGCGTACTACCGAACTAAGCATTAAATGCGGCAAGGTTTTTTTACGTCCCGACAATATACTTTGTATTGATCTGAAGGAAGATCATGTGGTTGAAATGACAGATCAGGATGATATCAATGCCGCAATCGGGAAGATCGCTAATGGGAACAAGTATTTGATACTTACCATTGGCGGCAAGTATACCTCATTCAGCCAGGAGGTAATTGAAAATTCAGCTGCTCCTCAAAATTTCAAACATACACTTGCCGATGCCTTTGTGATCAACTCGACACACCAGCGTTTGTTGGCAAATTTTTATGTGAAGGTTGTTAAGCCTCCTGTCCCAACCCGTTATTTTGAAAAACAGGAGGAGGCCATTAAATGGCTGCACTCACTTTTTAAAAAATGATCTGATGCCTGATGGGTAGTTGGTTGAATCATTTGACCGGAACCCATTTTTGATGAATCTGTTTCAGGGATTAAATTGATATATTTATAGTAAGAACCTATTGTTTTTGAATGGATCAAAGTGAATTGAAGGAGGTTATAGATACTGAAGTTTTTACCACCTGGCTGGACGAGCCCGGTATTTGTAGAACTGTGGTTAAAAAAAATGATGTAATAGGATTGGTAGAGGCACGGGGAAATAGTCTCGCTGTCAGAAAAATTTCCGGTGATAAATTACGACCATTGCTTGTTGATATTCGTGAAATAAAATCTATCGATAAGCCGGCCCGGGATCACTTTGCCATGCATGGCAGGCAGGCGGGAGTATGCGCGATAGGTATGTTGATCAGATCACCTTTGAGTAAAGTTATCGGAAATTTTTTCCTTGGGATAAACAGGCCGCCTGTTCCCACCCGGTTGTTTAATTCGGAAGCAAAAGCATTGGATTGGTTAAGGAAATTTATAATAAAATCATAATTCATAAGCATGAGTCGGAAGAAGGATGAAATTTACATTAAAGTATGTAGAATTGCCGGAGTTCCCGTTAACGGAAAAGAAGAAGACAGGGAAGCCTTCATGCTCAGTGCATTGACTAAAATTGAAAGGGAGTTTAAGAAAAACAGAACAATTCAGCAGAAAACAAATAGACGGATCAATGATATTTTAAATGTGGTTGAATGCTACGCAAAGCTTCAATTCGATAAAAAATCATTTGTCGGAACTTCAGGTGATGATTTTGATGCGCTCGCCACAGGTATAAATATGCTGGGTGAGGAATTGCAGTCATCTACAGTATCGCTTAAAGAGAAAGAAGTGCTGCTCAAGGAAGTGCACCACCGGGTTAAAAATAACCTGCAGATCATTTCAAGCCTACTGAGTCTGCAGATGGAGGGGATTTCAGATAAAAACTCAATAAAATTTTTCTCCGATAATACA
>JAEUTS010000319.1 GCA_016787005.1 Bacteroidia bacterium | reverse complement strand
TTTCGTCACTATGAAAGCGACCGTTAAGCTGGAGTACTTTCGCATTTTTGTTTCGCATAAAAATTTTACTGATCGAATAAGCCATAGTCGCGTCCCATAGCGACTGTGAGTGAACCACATATTTGGGCATCATGCTGTTGGTGACCGGCACAATTTTATTTGATGTGTCTTTTGATGTGGCACCTGTACTTCTGCCATCTGCCATTACACTCATAAATTTTTCATAGTATTTTCCTCCGGCGGTATCATACGGCAATGGAGGCAAAAATGATTTTGCTGTTTTTGATAATTCGGCGAGTGAATTTTGTCCATTCCTGGAAGCCATGTTTACATATCTTGCGGGTGCATTGGCCGCAATTACATTTAATTTTTTCTCCTTTGCGAATTCAATTAATGGCTTGTAATCCCTGTAGTTTTTCCAGGCGCGGGCTTCTTTAATGAAATTCTTTTCCCGGATCAAGTCCTGCAAGTATTCATCCAATGTTAACTGACAATCCGATTCAAACATTTCCATGCTTAATGCTGCATTGCTACCGAACGAGGCATAAAGCCCTTTCAAAATTTCCTGTTCAAGGAAATGTGCTACTGAGTCGTTGTGTTCCTCTCCAAAAAATACAACATCATAATTTTTTATTTCCGAAACTATGTCATTTACGGTGCTTTCTTTTAAAGTGTTTGAAGAATATATTTTAAAATTGCCGGATGTGATAATGTCCTTACGTAAGGCAAAGGATAAGAATAGTGTGGCGGTAGTTAGCAGTAAAAATTTTTTCATAAAATTAAATTAGTGTAATGCTTCATGCTATTGAAAGCAGGGTAAAGAAAACAATGTTGATCGCTAAAGTGTCAGCCCGTTAATGTATTGCTGCTGTTTCAGCCAATGTTTTTTTAGCAAAACTTCAATCTGTAATCACTAATTTGCCCGCAGGAAAGGTATTATTCCCCTGTGTAAGGCGAATAAAATAAAGTCCTGCTGGTAAATTATCACGATAAAAAGTAATTGTTTGACCGGAGAGATTGTTTATTTGTTTTACAGTTTGGCCAAAACAATTTTCCACAGTAAGTGTTGCATCAAGTAAAATATTATCTGTATGCAAAGTTGTTGTTGATGAAAACGGATTAGGATAAACCAGTGCTGGATTGGCCTTAAGCGGATGACCTTTGATACCCGTTGTAAGTTGGGGAATATAGCGCGCCAGGGCGAAGTCGGCAGTTACCGTGCCGGCATTTGTAGCGCCTCCGGCCACAATTTTTCCGTCTGTCTGCAATGCTATTGTAGTGGCTGTATTCGTGCCCGTGCCGAAATCGGTCCACACTTTTCCTCCCGTGCCAAAGCTGATATCCAGGCTGCCGTTAGTAAGATATTTTGCCAACGCAAAATCAGGGAACGAAGTTCCGTTGAAAGTAAATCCGGCTACAATAATTTTTCCATCGGGTTGAAGCACTAATGAAGAAGGGTTGTCATTGTTTCCGAAAAAGTCAGTTGTGGTTATGCCGCCTGTCCCAAAGGTATTGTCAAGGGTGCCATTTGTATTATAACGCACCAATGCAAAGTTCTCATTGTTGCCACCGGGTTGGGTTTCTCCTGTAACTACTATTTTTCCGTCAGGCTGTATCACTACGCCCTCGCCAATGTCAGATGCTGTCCCAAGGTCGGTGGTGAGCATGCCGTCCGTATCAAACGTATTATCCGGGCTCCCATCGGAATTATACCTTGCAATTGCGAAATTTTCGCTTGTAGCATCGGCAGCAGTGGCGTTACCGGCCACCACAATTTTGTTATCGGCTTGCATTGCAATGGCATATGCATCGGAGGGAATGGTCCCAAAAAAAGTAGTGAGTACACCGTCGGTATCAAACGTATTATCCAGGCTGCCATTAGTGTTAAATCGTGCAAGCCCGAAATGGAGTTTTGAGCTGACACTGACTTTTCCAGCTAAAACAATTTTCCCATCCGATTGGATGACCATAGCACGGGGTGAATCATTACCTGTACCCACGGGAGCAACGGCAATACCATCCGTATCGAATGTATTATCAAGGGAGCCGTTGGTATTATATCTGACAACCGCAAAATCAAGGGTGGTGTTGAAAGTGGCTCCCGCTACCACAATTTTTCCGTCAGTTTGAATAGCAACGGCCGTGGCGGCATCAAAAGAGCCGATAGATGTTGTTACTATACCGCCGCTTCCAAAAGTATTATCCGGGCTTCCATCGGGATTGTATCGGAGAACGGCAATCTTGGTAACGCCGGAAATCTTTGCGCTTCCGGCTGCAATAATCTTTCCGTCGCTTTGAATGGCTATTGAATTTATCATGTCCGCATCGCCGCCAACATCTGTGGTTACCATTCCATCCGCATTAAAAGTACTATCTAACATTTCATATTGTGCAAATAATAAGTTAGGTATTGTCAGAACAAAAAGGAAAAAGAGAGTACAGCTTGTTTTCATAGATATGTGAATTAGAATGGTTTTAATTTATAGCTGGTTTATTTGGCCGGTTTCATTTTTTAACGCGTTGTTCCGGCCTTCTTGCTATATGCAATATTATGAAATTATTCGCTGTAATGGGAGGTAATGTTTTCCACCTGAAAAAATCAGAATTTAGAGAAAAATGTAGATCGTTCCATCGTTATTTTAAGCAGAATACATTCATTATGCAATATTGGTTGTGGTGACCACAGCCTGCCATAGTTTTTGTTACTTTATGTTTGGTGAATGAAATAAAGACCTATCTGAGTGATTACAGTAAAAACGTGATTTTCTGATTAGACTATGAGATAATGTTAGTCGGTAATAAATAATTTATCTATAGCGATAGTTGTATTGTTTTTAATAAACTGAATATAATAAAGTCCGCTGGATAAATTGCCCCTGTTAAAAACAGTTGTTTGTTCTGAGATATTTGTTATTTGTTTTACCAACTGCCCGAATGAGTTGTAAACTAATAAGGCAACATTATTTAAAAAACCGACTGTTTTTAAAATAGTTTGAGTGGAGAAAAATCGGAATTTATTTTTTTAACCTGTAATCTCTTTTAATTTTTGCTCTAAAATTAGTCTCTGATTTTTTTGTTCGGTAATATCGCTTTCTATTGCAATGAATTTTTCGATATTGTTGTCTGCATCGAGAACAGGTGTAATTGATAAGGATAGCCAATATTTTCTGCCTTCCTTGTGATAGTTTAATATTTCTTCTTTAAATATTTTCTTCTCCTTTAATTTTTCTCTTATTCTGTTTATTGTTGCCTTATCGGTTTCCGGACCTTGCAAAACTTCTCCCGGCTTTTTCCCTTTTACTTCTAAAAATGAATACCCTGTAATATTCGTAAAACCCGTATTTACCCATTCAATAATACCATTTTTGTCAGTAATGATAACCGCTTCAAAAGTTTTGTCGGCAACTGCAGCGAGTGTTTTTGAGTATTTGTTGGCTAAGGAAAGGCGTTCTTCAATTATCCCCATTGTGTCGTTTAGCTTACTTGATAATTTATTATTTTTCTTCCTTATGTTTAATAGCAGAAGTACAAGCGTAATAACGATGGTAAGCAGTATGATTGAAATTATTTGAAATATTTCCATAAGCTTTTTTATTGTTTTACAATATTATTTAAAATTTCTTCATACTCTTTAAAGCGATGTTTTCGTACGGGCTTTATTTTTGGTTCCGTGCTAAAGTACAATAATAAACATGGACTGATGGATTTGTATTTGTCCACATACTCATATCTTATCAGTTCATGATTTTTAATGCGCTGTTTTATTTTGTTGTGGTAAGGATACATGAGTTTTCTTTCGGTGTCAGCCAATATGTATTATACTACAGTTCCTTTGTTGTCGAATAAATTTTGTCGTTAATTATTTTAACCGTGTCAGCTGCATAGTTTTCATAAATTACCGCTAAGGCCCGTCAGCATAGTGAAGTGGGGCTTCGGAGCCTAAGGACTTCGAATTTAAGACAAAAATACGTTAGGAGAATGAGCTTTCCTAACCACAAAAACCAGCCTTTTGGTAAGGTGCTGTTAACAGGCGCTCTTCTGAAATTTTATACTCATTAGGACCGCATGTGCTGCTTTTATTAGTCGGCGGGCTAAAGCGCCTCCAACAGTACCGCAACCTATAACAGCTATTTTCATAGTTAATCTAATCTGTAAATTTTCATAATCTTATCTAATTCTTTCGGAAAATTAATTTCTAAATCTTTTAGTTTTCCGGTGTGGATGTCGAAAACCCAGCCGTAAACCATTAATCCTCTTTCTTTGTGAGCCTGCTGAACGGCAGCAGTTTTTATAAGATTAATACATTGTTCTTGAACATTAAGCTCTATCAATCTGTTATAGCGTTTTGCATTATCTTCAATCTGATCCAGCTCATCTTGATGAATTCTGTATACATCCCTGATGTTGCGTAACCACGGATTAAGAATACCCAAATCGGCAGGTTGCATGGCTGCTTTTACACCTCCGCATTCATAGTGTCCACAAACCACGATACTTTTAACTTTTAGATGCCTTACAGCGTAGTTTAATACCGACATTACGTTCATGTCAATAGATATAACCATATTGGCAATATTTCGATGAATAAATACCTCGCCCGGTTTTGCACCCATAAGGTCTTCGGCTGTTACCCGGCTATCGCTACAGCCGATATACAGAATTTCGGGAGCCTGACCCTTGGATAAGTTTTCGAAATAATTTGGATCTAATGCCAATTTCCCGGCAACCCATTTTTTGTTGTTGCTAAATATCTCTTGTAGATTCATAGATCAGTTATGTTAAAATATTATTACTTTGCACTTCCTTCAAATGGATTTCCCCAGGCTTCTCCTGTTTTTTCCACCGTATATTGCTTAAATGCCCCTTTTACAATGAAACCGGCAAATTTGCATACTTCTCCTTCCTGCAACAAATACTGATGCTTGCGGAATTTTTTTGGTTTGAAAACGCTTACAACCAAATTACTTTCTTCATCAGATAATTTTGTTGCGAGTTTACTATTGATGTATTTTATTAAAGTATTGTGCATGACGCCCAGCAAAATTATTAATAATATTAAAACTCATTGACAAGGGTTCTAAAATGTTTACCGCTAATGGTCTGGGGGCAGAAGTAGTGCGGGATTTACTTGTTCTCATTTTGCTACCTGCGTTAACGTACATTAAATGCGCTGATGTTCGCTGCATATACAAGCTGAATTTCGCGATTCGACCGATAAAAAGAGTATTTGCAACTTGCACTCACTCCGCATCTTGCTTAGGTAATGTTGGCAACAGTAGTTATTTCAAAATGTATTCTGTCTTATTTTTATTTCCAATACTTTTAAACATCTTTAATTCAATCCCTTTTTTCAAGTCTCTGCTTGCAGTTGCGGATGACAGGTCTTTAAATACATTCATATAGTCTTTTCGCGTAAATGATTTTATTCCCAAAGAGATGAAATGCTCTAATCTATCCGAGTCTTTTAAAATTCGATTATTGTATGTCAATATGCTTTCTAATGATTGGTCAATAACACGAAGCTGTCTGAACGAAAGTTGCTGTTAGCCAACTGAAATATTAGGTACGACAGCTCTCATCGGAAAATACTCATATTTATTTATTTTTCCTGCAGGGTCGTTTGCTATGATGTCCTTTAGTTCTTGTTCGTTGTCAACCGCTACAACCCCAAGTCCATAAATTTCTTTTGGGTCCATAACAGGTCCAAAAGCGTAAACTTTCCCTTGTTTCAGTTTTTCTGTCCAGTAAGCCACGTGCTGCATCATTATTGCCTTTTCACTGTCTGTCATTGTCGTTGCAAAGTCAGGTCTTGAAGGGTTCAAGTAAACTGCATAAAATTGTTTTTCCATATT
>JAEUTS010000230.1 GCA_016787005.1 Bacteroidia bacterium | reverse complement strand
TGAGCCTGAAGTTTTAAATGAAATGTTAGCTGTTTGCCAACAGAATAATATTATAACTATTGCCGATGAAGTGATGACAGGCTTTGGACGGACTGGAAAGTTTTTCGCGACAGATCATTTGTCAAATAAACCTGATATTTTTTGTTTGTCAAAAGGGTTGACAGGCGGAACAATGGCTATGGGTGTTACGTCCTGCACGCAACAATTGTTTGATGCATTCCAGGGTGGCGATAATTCAAGATCACTTTTTCACGGACATTCTTATACAGCCAATCCAATTGCCTGCTCAGCCGCTTTAGCCAGTCTTGAAATTTTTGAGCAGAATAATGTGTTTGCTGACATTACCCGAATTACCGAGCAACATAAAAAATTTGTTTTAAAAATCGGAACAAACAAAAAAGTAAAGCAGGCGAGGAGTAAGGGAACTATATTGGCTCTTGAATTAAACACGGCAGAAGGAACGTCCTACTTCAATACAATAAGGCTAAAGGCATATAACTATTTCATCAGCAAAGGTATTTTAATGCGACCATTGGGGAATATTATTTATGTAATGCCGCCCTATTGTATTTCAACCAATGATTTGAATTATATTTATGACTCAATTCAGGAATTCCTGAAAACTTTGTGATATAAAAAACTATTTAAGAATATTTCGGTAACGGCATTAAGTATATTTGACAATCCTCGAATGTTTGTAAAATTATATTGTTTTCCTGTGCGCTGGCCTCGACAAAACGCGATGCCGTGTAGCTTTGTGCGACAGGAATCGTTTTGTCTTGATTTCTTTTGTTACTTTTCTTCATCAAGGAAGAAAAGTAAGTACAGAATTTATTTGCTTTAAGTTAGGTTATGCTATTCAACACCCGTAAAGATCTCGTTTTCATAATCCTAGCCGGTATTTTCATTACCAACGCCGTTGTCGCAGAATTGATTGGAGCCAAGCTTATTGAATTAGGGCCGTTTTTTGGTATGGGGCCTTTTATCATGAGTATTGGTATTATTCCCTGGCCGGTCGTTTTTTTAACTACAGACATTATTAATGAATACTATGGCCGCAGCGGTGTGCGTAAGTTATCATTCATTACTGCCGGACTTATTGCTTATGCCTTCGTGATCCTGTTTTTTGCGATGCAGGTAAAAGCTGCTCCTATAGAAGCTTCTGTTACTGATGCTAATTTCAACGCTGTATTCGGACAAAGCATGTGGATAATAGTCGGGAGTATAGTCGCGTTCCTTACATCTCAGTTTGTAGATGTATTTGTATTCTGGCTTTTGCGCGACAAAACCGGGGGCAAAATGATCTGGCTCCGCACAACAGGTTCCACAATTGTTTCCCAATTGATCGATACATTTGTAGTATTAGGTATCGCCTTTTGGCTGCCCGGTAAAATGACTACGGCTGTTTTTATAAATGCGGCATTAACGGGTTATTCTGTTAAGCTTGTAATTGCTGTAGTATTAACGCCGGTAATATACCTGATACATTTTTGGATCGATAAATACCTGGGTGATGAAGAAGCACATCAAATAATTAAGCAATCAGCACAGGAGTCGTTGCATCATAAAGTTATAGAGTGATAATACGTTTTTTGACACAAAGGTTTGATGAATATTTAACTCCGATGTTTTGAAATTATTAATGATAACACAATTACATTATTTAACTGCGCGTTGGCCACGACAAAACGCGATGCCGTGTAGCTTTGTGCGGCAGGAATCGTTTTGTCTTGATTTCTTTTGTTACTTTTCTTCATCAAGGAAGAAAAGTAAGACACAATTTCAAACATTAACTTTAATATTTTAGATTTCCATATGCAATTTATCGGAAACAGAATTAGCATTCTTGATAATAACAATAAATTAAGCATCGTCATTTTTTCAAATCGAAGTCGTTTTAAAAATGTATTGCTCATCGGTTGGATGATAACCTTTACCGTTTGCGGACTCATCGCTATTCCCGAGTTCACACATGCCGCGGACCGCGACCGGAAATTATTCTGGTTAGTGTTTATAAGTTTCTGGGCTTATTTTGAACTGGTTGTTTTAAAAGCGGTTTTATGGCGTTTACGCGGTAAAGAAAAAATTGTAATAACAAAAGATGTAGTTAAGATAATGCGCGATGTTACCGGATTGGAACGTTATAAGGAATACCGTGTTGATCAGATTACTAATTGGAAACGGGTTGAAGTAAACTCAAACAGTATACTTAGCAGTTACGAAAATGCCTATTGGTTTGTTGGAGGCGAACGTATAGCTTTCGATTATTATGGTCGTGAAGTAAGGATTGGCAGCCAGTTGAACGATGAGGAGACAGGGGAGTTGTTGGGGAAGATCAGACATTATTTCAGTAATATCGTTTGACTTTATTTCACAATTTTAGGTGGATTGAAAAAAATGAATTTATTTAAATACTTTTTCTATCTTTGTAACTCAGATGACAAAAAAGTTAAATAACAACTGGTGGTGGCTGTCCCGTTAAGGAGAACAGCAATTTGTTATTTTAACATAACTATATAACCGAAAGGCCTGCTGTTCAACCAGTGGGCTTTTTTTTTGCCCCCTAAATCCCCCAAATGGGGGACTTGAAAGAGGAGAAGGTAAAAATAGGGGAATTGATCGATAATGGAAAAGTCTACCAAATTGGGGGCTTAGTAGATAATGAAAAGTGACTTACAAAGAAATAAATATCCCCCATTTGGGGGACATAGGGGGCAATGAAATATAAACTACATACGCGGCACAAACGATTATTAACGGATATATTCACCCCCGTGATTATCTATTTAAAGCTGCGTGATAAATTCCCGAACAGTATTTTGCTGGAGAGTTCGGATTATCATGGTAATGAGAATAGTTTTTCATTTATATGCTGCAACCCTATCGCCACGATCAAGATAGAAAACGAAGTGATCACAGAGCGATTTCCGGACGGAAAGACAACAACAACTCCCATAACAGAGAAAACTAATGTTCCGGATTGCATAAAAGGTTTTGCGGATAAATTTGAAACTGATAAATCAGATTTCAAATTCATCAATAACGGCCTGTTTGGTTATACTTGCTATGATAGTGTTCGTTATTTTGAAAACATTGAGATTAACTGCAAAAAGAAGCCTGAAACACAGATTCCTGATGCGATATACAGCGTGTATCAGTTTGTGATCGCCATTAACCATTTTAAAGATGAAGCGTACCTCTTTGAACATACCTGTAATGGGCTGAAAAACGATTTTTCCATTGAACATATAGAGTCGCTCATGGCAAATAAAAATGTGGCGCAATTCAGGTTTTCTACGGATGGGAATGAAGGGTCGAATATGTCGGACGACAATTATGTTCAGATGGTAAAGAAGGGTAAACAAGAGTGTAAACGCGGAAATGTGTTCCAGGTTGTTTTGTCCCGCGAGTTCATGCAATCGTTCAAAGGTGATGAGTTTAACGTATATCGCGCATTGCGTTCTGTTAATCCCTCCCCTTATTTATTTTATTTTGATTATGGTAGTTTTAAAATTTTTGGCTCATCCCCTGAGGCGCAGCTGGTTGTGCATAACAATGTAGCAGAGATACATCCTATTGCAGGCACTTTTCGCCGCACAGGTGATGATAATACTGACAGGGAGTTGGCCGAAAAATTACGTGAGGATAAAAAAGAAAAATCAGAGCACGTAATGCTTGTCGACCTGGCCCGGAATGACCTGAGCCGAAGCTGCACAGATGTTAAGGTGGATGTGTTCGCTGAAACCCAGTTTTTTTCTCATGTTATACACCTTGTCTCAAAGGTTATTGGAAAATTAAAAAAGGGAACAAGCGGTATTCGTGTTTTTGCGGATACTTTTCCGGCCGGGACACTCAGCGGAGCCCCAAAACACAAAGCCATGCAGATCATTGACGAGTGTGAGAACGACAGTCGTGGGTATTACGGTGGAGCAATCGGTTTTATGGGTTTCAACGGGGATATTAATCATGCCATCATTATACGTTCGTTCCTGAGTAAAAACAATAAATTGTTTTACCGTGCCGGAGCCGGTGTGGTGATTGCAAGCACTGAAGAAAATGAATTACAGGAAGTGAACAATAAATTAGCGGCATTAAAAAAAGCTATTGAATTAGCGCAGCAGATATGAACATACTGGTACTGGATAATTACGATTCATTTACTTATAACCTTGTCAACTATCTCGAAAAGGTAAGCAACACAACTGTGGATGTGTTTCGCAATGATGCTATTTCACTTAAGGAAGTGGGTAAATACAATAAGATTTTGTTATCGCCCGGCCCCGGTTTACCTGCTGAATCTGGAATATTAACAGATGTGATAAAGGAATATGCCCCCACAAAAAGTATTTTTGGTGTTTGCCTGGGTTTGCAGGCAATAGGAGAAGTGTTTGGAGGCAAACTGGCCAATCTTGACTCGGTGTATCACGGTGTGGCCACAGAAATGAATGTATTGAAGGATGACTTGCTTTTTAAAGACATTCCGAAAAAATTTATGGCCGGGCGTTACCATTCATGGGTAGTTGATAAAAAAGGTTTTCCGGATGAATTGGAGATTACCGTGGAAGATGAAAAAGGTTATATAATGGGATTGCGGCATAAAAAATTTGACTTACGTGGTGTGCAGTTTCACCCCGAAAGTATTCTTACTGAGCACGGGGAACTTATGATAAAGAACTGGGTAGAGGCATGAAGACAATTCTGAATGATCTTTTCGAGCACAAAACACTTTCCCGCGTCCGGGCGAAGGAGGTGCTTATGAATATTGCCTCTGCGAAATATAATACTTCTCAGGTTGCAGCATTTATGTCGGTTTACCTTATGCGGCCAATTACTGTGGAGGAGTTATCCGGTTTTCGTGAAGCGATGCTGGAATTATGCTTACATACTGATTTCAATACGAATGAAACAATTGATATAGTTGGAACGGGCGGTGACGGAAAAGACACCTTCAATATATCCACACTTGCTTGTTTTGTAACAGCCGGTGCGGGAGTAAAGGTTACAAAGCATGGTAACTATGGTGTTTCCTCGGTAAGCGGTTCTTCAAACGTGTTGGAAGCTATTGGTTATAAATTTACCAATGATAAAGGCATTCTTCAAAAACAATTGGATGTTGCAGGATTATGTTTCATGCATGCCCCTTTGTTTCATCCGGCGATGAAAACGGTGGCGCCTATACGTAAAGAGTTAGGTGTGCGGACTTTCTTTAATATGCTCGGCCCGATCGTGAATCCATCGTTCCCGAAATATCAATTGCTGGGAGTGTATAACCTTGAGATAGCCCGTTTATATAATTACCTGATGCAGGGTACAACAAACAGATACATTATAGTTCACTCTTTTGACGGATATGATGAGATATCGCTTACCGGAAATTTTAAAATGATATCCCGTTCAGAGGAACAGATCATTGAACCCGAAATGATTGGAATGAAAAAACTGAAACTGGAGGATCTTTATGGAGGAACTACGATTGAAGATGCAGCCGGAATATTTATGAAAATATTAAAAGGGGAGGGTACTCCGGCACAAAATGATGCCGTAGTCGCAAATGCAGCAATGGCTATTCATTGTGTTAAACCCGATCGATCATTAGTTGATTGTATTGCTGAGGCAAGAGAATCAATATCTTCGAAGAAGGCCCTGAACGTTTATAATAAGTTAATTTTAACATAGAGATGAACATTCTTGATAAAATAATCGCGCATAAGCGGAAAGAGGTTGATGAACGAAAATCTCTTTACCCAACAAAACTATTGGAGAAAAGTGTACACTTCAATTCACCATGTGTATCGCTGAAAAAATATTTACTCCGGGAGGATAAAGTCGGGATCATCGCGGAATTTAAACGCAAATCACCTTCAAAAGGTGTAATTAATCAATATGCACCTGTGGAGCGCACCAGCATTGGTTATATGCAGGCAGGAGCGAGCGCTTTGTCAGTTCTTACCGATACCGAATTTTTTGGAGGAAAGAGCGATGACCTGAAGACAGCACGCAAGTTCAATTATTGTCCGATCTTGAGAAAAGATTTTACAATTGATGAATACCAGATCATTGAAGCAAAATCAATCGGTGCGGATGCCGTACTTTTACTCGCGAATGTCTTAAGTGCCAAGCAGGTAAAACAATTCGCGAAATTTGCAAGATCATTAGGACTTGAAGTTTTATTGGAGGTGAGAGAAAAGGAGGAGTTAAAGTCGGTTTGTGAGTATGTTGATGCTGTTGGAGTAAATAATCGTAATTTGAAAGATTTTAAAGTTAGCATAAAACAATCATTTGATCTTGCCAGGTTAATTCCGAAAGATTTTGTTAAAGTTTCCGAAAGCGGTATCGATTCGGCTAAAGCAATACAAGAATTAAAGAAAGAAGGATTCAGCGGATTTCTCATCGGTGAGACTTTTATGAAGCACAGCAGGCCTGAGATCGCTTGCGCAAACTTCATCAGGGAGGTGAAGGAGTATAACGTAAAGAAAAAATAAATAATTATGAAACTGAAGTTGAAAGTATGCGGAATGAAGTACCCGGGAAATGTGCGAGATGTGGCCAGGCTTGCTCCTGATTATATCGGATTTATTTTTTACGAACGCTCAAGAAGATTTGTTGGGGATGAGTTTGAAATGCCCAAGATTCCACTGACAGTAAAAAAGATCGGTGTATTTGTGAATGCTGAAGCAGGAAATGTTTTAAGGAAGGTAAAAATGCATAAGCTGGATCTTGTTCAGTTACATGGCCTGGAGACGGCCGAATATTGTGAGAAAGTAAGTAAATCCGTAAAGATCATTAAGTCATTTGGCATCGATGAGGAATTTGACTTTTCGGTTTTGAAAAAATACGATGAGTTCTGTGATTATTATTTATTCGATGCGAAGTCAAAGGAATTTGGCGGAACAGGCACTCAGTTCGATTGGAAAATTCTTAAAAAGTACAAAGGCAAAAAACCGTTTTTCATAAGCGGTGGGATTGGCCCGGAAGATGTAGAGAAGATTAAACAGCTCAAATCTCAAATACCAATACTATATGGAGCGGATGTGAACAGTAAGTTTGAAACCGAAATTGCGCTTAAGGATATTAACAAAATTGAACAATTTAAAGATGAACTATCAGGTTAACGAAAAAGGTTATTATGGAAATTTCGGAGGTGCTTACATTCCGGAAATGCTTGTACCTAACGTAGAAGAACTTCGTGAAAATTATCTGAAAATAATTTATTCGGATAGTTTTCAAAAAGAGTTCAACGATCTTTTACGTGATTATGTTGGAAGGCCATCTCCGTTATACCTGGCAACACGTTTATCGGAGCACTACCAGACCAATGTGTACCTTAAGCGTGAAGATCTGAACCATACGGGTGCGCATAAAATAAATAATACCATTGGCCAGGTTCTTTTGGCAAAACGTCTGGGAAAGACAAGGATCATTGCCGAGACGGGCGCCGGCCAGCATGGAGTCGCGACAGCCACCGTTTGTGCCTTAATGGGCCTTGAGTGCATTGTATACATGGGCGAAGTTGACATTCAGCGTCAGGCGCCAAATGTGGCACGGATGAAATTATTAGGAGCGAAGGTGGTACCTGCAACCTGTGGAAGTAAAACATTAAAGGATGCCACTAACGAAGCCATACGCGATTGGATAAATAATCCGGTGAATACACATTATATAATCGGTTCGGTTGTCGGTCCGCATCCGTATCCTGATATGGTTGCAAGGTTCCAGAGTGTGATCAGTGAAGAAATAAAAATGCAGCTGACTGAAAAGATAAAAAGAGATCACCCTGATTATGTTATTGCGTGTGTAGGTGGTGGCAGCAATGCGGCAGGGGCATTCTATCATTTCCTGGATAATGAAAAAGTAAAACTTATTGCGGTGGAAGCGGCAGGTAAAGGTGTGTACTCAGGGCATTCTGCTGCTACTATGGTATTGGGCAAACCGGGTATCATTCATGGAAGTAAAACAATGCTGATGCAAACTGATGACGGGCAGATCACGGAACCCTATAGTATTTCGGCCGGACTTGATTATCCCGGTGTCGGGCCCATTCATGCTAATTTGTTCGAAACGGGCCGCGCCGCCTTTGTGAATGCCACGGATGAAGAAGCGCTGAAAGCGGTATTCCTTTTATGCAAGCTCGAAGGAATAATACCGGCTCTTGAAAGCGCACATGCTTTAGCACACCTGGAAAAGCTTAAAGCAAAAAAGAATGAAATTGTTGTAGTGAATTTATCAGGCAGGGGTGATAAGGACCTCGCGACTTATATCGAAAAAATGCAATGATCACAATGGAAAATCGTATTGAAAGAGTATTTCGTGAAAAGAAGAATAATATTCTTTCCGTATACTTCACCGCTGGTTTCCCTGAATTAAACAGTACCAATGTTGTTATTGATGAACTCCGTAAGGCAGGTGCCGATATGATAGAGATCGGTATCCCTTTTTCCGATCCGCTTGCTGATGGACCTGTAATTCAGCATAGCAGTGAAGTGGCATTAAAGAATGGAATGAGTTTGAAATTATTGTTTGAACAATTAAAAAAGCAATCAACATTCATTCCTCCTGCCGGACAGGCAGGTAACCAACAACCGGCAATCCTTCTAATGGGCTACTTAAATCCCATCCTTCAATTTGGCGTTGAAAATTTTTGCAAAGAAGCAAAAGAATGTGGCATTGATGGTGTAATAATTCCCGATTTGCCTCTGCAGGAATACCTGCATGAATACAAGCCGATTTTTGATAAATATGGTATACTGAACATTTTTCTTATTACACCCCAGACCTCAGATGAACGAATAAGGCTTATCGATAGTCATTCAAAGGGTTTTATATACATGGTATCTTCTTCCAGTACTACCGGGATAAAAGCCGGGATCAATACAACCCAGGAAGGCTATTTTAGGAGGATAAAGAAGTTGAAACTTAAAACCCCTTTGATGATAGGGTTTGGTATTTCTGACAGGAATTCTTTTGCAAAAGCCTGCGAGTTTGCAAACGGTGCTATCATTGGCAGCGGATTTATTAAAGCTCTGGAAAAGGGTACTGACTTGAAAACAGGCATTTCAAATTTTATAAAATCAATAAAATGATCATTCAATTAGAGGAAAAAT
The DNA here is from genome assembly GCA_016787005.1 of Bacteroidia bacterium. Taxonomy (GTDB): domain Bacteria; phylum Bacteroidota; class Bacteroidia; order JABDFU01; family JABDFU01; genus JABDFU01. Next base: position 439 of record JAEUTS010000230.1, on the reverse strand, counting down.
TAAAGTCAAAGACAAAGGAAAATATTTTTTCAAAAATTAATTCCATTGGCTATAAAACTACCGAGGTGAAAACACAAAAGGGAAATTACCTCGTGTGTATTGGAAAGAACGAGTTTGATATAAGAGGCATTGGTTCACTTGAAGGAGTTAAGGATGTACACCGTGTAAGCGAGTCTTACAAATTGGTCAGCCGGAAATGGAAAGTAAGCGCATCGGAGATTGATCTTGGGGATAAAGTAGTTATAAAAGAGGGAGAATTGGCTATTATGGCGGGCCCATGTTCAATTGAGAGTGAGGACCAGGTATTGAAAATAGTTAAGCATTTGGTTGAGAATGGCGTGAAAGTCATGCGGGGCGGCGTTTTTAAACCAAGAAGTTCACCTTATGCTTTTCGCGGACTTGGACTGGAAGGATTAAAAATGTTTCATAAAATTTGCCG
>JAEUTS010000187.1 GCA_016787005.1 Bacteroidia bacterium | reverse complement strand
ACCAATTGAATCAATATCAATTCCTCTTGAAAGTATATCGGTTGCGACAAGTGTTTGAAGTTTACGGTTTTTATAATCTCTCAATACTTCATTTCGTCTGTCCTGATCGAGATCGGAATGAATGGAGGCTACATTAAATTTTAATTTTAGTAATTCCTTTTCCAATTGTTTTACATTGTCTTTGGTAGAAGAAAAAATAAGAATGCTCGCAAGATCTTTTCCTCTGAGGAGCCCCTTTAACAATTCCATCTTTTGGGTATTATAAACCACATACGCACCTTGCAGCACTCCTTCGGCCGGTTTTGAAAGAGCAATATTTATCTGTTGAGGATTAACAAGAATATTTTTTGCCAAATCTCTTATTTTCGGCGGCATGGTGGCCGAGAACAGGAGCGTTTGACGTTTTTTTGGTAAAAAACTTATGATCTTGCTGATGTCCTGACTGAAACCCATGTCCAGCATTCGATCTGCTTCATCAAGTATAAGGTGCTGCAGACGTTCCATCTTTACATAACCCATGTTGAGGTGTGAAATAAGCCTGCCCGGAGTGGCGACAATAATATTGGCACCCTGTGTAAGCGCTTTCTTTTCCTGTTCAAAGGAGAAGCCATCGTTGCCGCCGTAAACGGCAATACAGCTAACCGGAGCGAAATATGCGAATCCTTGCAGTGCTTCATCAATCTGGATGGCAAGTTCACGCGTAGGGGCAATGATGAGTGTATTCACATAATCACCGGGCGTCTTGATGATCTTGTTGATTATGGGTAAAAGATAGGCGGCCGTTTTTCCTGTTCCTGTCTGTGCGCAGGCAATGATATCGCGATCACTAAGTATGATCGGTATGGCTTGTTCCTGTATGGGTGTCGGCTTATCAAAATTCATGGAAAGGAGTCCTTCCATAAGCCCGGGTTCAAAATGAAAATCGCTAAATGTCAAAGTGTTTAAGGTGTGATTGGTTAAGTGCCCGATCTTTTTGGGCGTTGCAAAGATAGCTAAAATGTTGTCTTGTATGCGGTTTCCGCTCTTCTAACTACTCTTCAGGGTTATCAGGCTGTAATGAAGCTTCTTCCGTTTTTATGGAATCTGAAACCATATTGTTGATCGTTTGCATCTCTTCAGTTGTTAAGTATCGCCATTGGCCAATGGCGATACCATCAAGCGTAATATTCATTATCCGTACACGTTTTAATTTCTTAACAGTATAGTCCAGGGTCTCGCACATCCTTCTTATCTGCCTATTCAGACCTTGTGTTAAAATTATTCTGAAAATATTTTTCCCTATTTGTTCCACAAAACACTTTTGTGTTATAGTGTCTAAAATCTCAACTCCATTTCCCATCTTTTGGATGAACTCTTCTGTTACAGGTTTGTCGGTAGTAACAATATATTCTTTCTCGTGTTTATTGCCTGCCCGTAAAATTTTATTTACAATATCTCCATCATTCGTTAAAAAAATAAGTCCTTCCGAAGGCTTATCCAGACGGCCTATGGGGAAAATGCGATCAGGGTGAGCAATGTAATCGATGATGTTGTCTTTTATATGTCGCTCGGTTGTACATGTTATGCCAACAGGTTTATTAAGAGCGATATAGACAGGGGCTTTTTTGGCTTTCAGCGGTTTTCCATCAATACAGATCTCATCGGCTGAACTTACTTTTGTTCCTAATTCAGGCTTCGATCCATTTACTAAAACCCTTCCCTGTTCAATAAGTTTATCTGCCTCCCTGCGTGAACAAATTCCTGTTTCACTTATAAATTTATTTAACCTGGTTTTTTGTTG
>JAEUTS010000152.1 GCA_016787005.1 Bacteroidia bacterium | reverse complement strand
GAATCGATGATCGACTTGTTGGCTGATGAAAAAGATCTTCCCAAAGAATATAAGGCCGAGTTAGCAGGTATTGAAGCCCAACATTTTATTTTGCGCGAAAATTATGGCGGTGCTCTAAAACCTTTAAACATCGCAATTGCGCTGACAAAAAAGAAAAAAATACGCGCCCGCTATATGTTTATAGAGGCACAATTGGAGCAAAAGCTGGGGAAAACAAAAAAAGCTTCTGCACTATACAGTGACGTAATCAGAATAAACCCAGGCTATGAGTTAACATTCAATTCACAGATAAACCGCGCACGTTGCTTTGAAGTTACATCATCAACTGCCGGAGCGTCCATAAAAAAAGAATTGAACAAGATGCTGAAGGATGAAAAAAACACGGAATATTTCGACCAGATCTATTACGTGCTGGCTGAAATAGCGGAGAAAGAAAACGACATTCCGCAGTGCATCAATTATCTCAAAAAATCCGCACAGGCAAGTGTTTCCAACAATAATCAAAAAGCTCTCGCTTTTCTGAAACTTGCAGACATCGCTTTTGAAAGTACAGACTATAAATCGGCGCAGGCCTATTACGACAGTACAGTAACCCTGGTTAAACCCGGATTTCCGAACTATGAACTTATCGTAAACAAAAAAAACAGCTTATCAGAACTGGTTAAAAATCTGAATATTATTGCTAAAGAAGACAGCCTGCAGCTTTTCGCAAAAATGGATGAGAAGGAGCGCAATACACGGATCGAAAAAATGATTGTTCAACTTGAAGAAGATGAGAAGAAAAAGGAGGAAGAAAAACAGCTCCAGCAGCAGCAGGCCTTGCAAGTTACACAGATCACTCAGCAAAATAACGCTCAACAAAACGGCGGACAATGGTATTTCTATAATCCGACAACGGTAAGTTTTGGTGCTTCTGAGTTTCGCAAAAAATGGGGCGATCGCAAACTGGAGGACAACTGGAGAAGAGCCTCAAAAGAGATTATACTGGACGACTCCGGAACAAACCCTGAACAGACCATTACAAGTGATACGACTAAAAAGGCCGTCCCAAAAGTTTCAAACAAAAAGAGTAAAGAATATTATTTACAAAATCTGCCGTTGACCGAAAGCGCAGTTCAAAAATCAAATGAAAAAATAGTTGACGCTTATTATAGCCTTGGGGCTATTTATAAAGAACAATTATACAACAACACTAAGGCCGCGGAATCATTTGAAGAGATGCTTAAGCGCTTTCCGGAAAATAAATATAAACTATCAACGTATTACCAATTATACCGGTTGTATTTAACGATTGGAGACAATAACAGGGCCGACTATTACAAAAATATTTTTCTGACCAAATATCCTGAAACTGAATATGCCAAAATAATAGGCAATCCCGATTATAACAAAGAAAAACAAGCGAATATTGGTGAAGCAGAAAAACTATACGCTGAAACATATCAATTGTACCGTGACACTAATTACCTTGCCGTGATCGCCAAATGCCAGGTTGCCGACACCGCACTTGGAAAGAGTCCGCTGCTGTCTAAATTCGACCTGCTTGAAGCTCTTGCCATAGGACGCACACAGGGAACAGATGCCTTTGAAAGCGCTTTGACACGGATTGTGATCAAATATCCGAAAGACGAGGTGAAAGACAAGGCCCAGGAATATCTTGACCTGATTAAAAAACAAAAAGACGGACTATCAGATACAAAAAAGGACAGCCTTATCAATAATGCTGTTCAATACCTGTATAACAAAGACGCTGAATATTACTGGGTATTTATACACGACGGGCCTATTGACATCAATAAAATTAAGATTGACCTTTCAGACATTAACTCCGAGTATTATAGTTTGGATAATCTATCCATCGAAAACATTTTGCTCGATGCGGGAAAACAAATGATAAGTGTTAAATCATTTGTCGGCAAAGAGAAAGCCATGACCTATTACAACCTGATCTCAAAAGATAAAAAAGAAATTTTTTCAGATCTGGATCAAGAGAAATTGAAAACCTTTGTTATTTCTTCTGAAAATTTCCCGGTGTTCTATAAAGCAAAAAACATCAGTGGTTATATGGCCTTTTTTCAGGGAAATTTTTTGAAATAAATTTCTTTAATCAAATAAAACCTTGTGCTTATGAAAGCTTCTTGTGAAATAAGTCTTTATCCTTTTCAAAAAAATTACAAGACAATAATTATTGATTTTGTTAAACGCTTAAAAAAAAATAAAAAGCTTGTTGTTAAAACAAACGGATTGAGCACGCAGGTGTTTGGCGACTATGACCTGATAATGGATATTTTAAAAACAGAATTAAAGTCGACTTTCAAAAATGATAAGGCTGTTTTTGTTTTTAAGATCATGAATGGCATACGCACAACTGATAAGCTTCCTAAAATTCTCCGCTCGAAATGAAAAACTTATTACTATATACGATCCTTTTCGCCTCACTTAGTTCCCCTGCCCAGGTGGGCAAGTCCTTCCCGACGCTAAAAGGCGTAACCCTTAACGAAAAAAAAATAGTTATACCGGACGATTGTAAGGGAAAGTTTACCATTATTTGCCTTGCATATTCTAAACGGGCCGAAGAGGCCCTGCACAGCTGGATGGATCCAATGTATAATAAATTTGTCGCAAAAACCGGTCTGATGGATGATGCGTATGACGTGAATCTCTATTTTGTCCCGATGTTTACCGGAATTCATCAGCCATCGGAAAATATGGCCAGGAAACAACTACAGGAGGGAACAGGAAAAGAATTCTATGGCAATATTATTTGCTACCACGGAAGCATACATCCGTATAAGGAAGAGCTTAATTTTGACGAAAAAGAATTTCCTTACTTTTTTATTTTAGACACAACAGGGAAGATTGTCTATACGACCAAAGGGTTTTTCTCTGACAAAAAAATGGAAGATATCTCTGATAAAATTGAATGATCCTTCATTCCTGTGCTTAAAGCATATTCAGACTTTTTACAAGTTCGTCCTTATAAGAACCGCCAATAGGTATTTCCTTTTTATCATCTTCCAGTAGCAGCACATTGTGATCAATGGCTACGATCTTATCGATAAGAACGATAAATGAACGGTGTACACGTATAAAGTCTTTTGACGATAATTTTTGTTCTATGTTCTTCATTGTTGAAAGAACAGTATATCGGGCGTTTACGGTATTAATGATAACATAATCCTTCAGCGCTTCAACAAAATAAATATCCTTTGTCCGGATCTTCACCATGCGCGAATTTGATTTAACAAAAACAACATCTTTGTCATTTTTATTCTCAACCAGCGAATAAAGCATATCGCGCTCTTTCTTTATCTCGAGTTCTTTACTATGCTTGTACATCGCCACTTCTATAGCCGTATGAAGATCAACTTCTTTAAATGGTTTTATGATATAACCATGCGGCTCCGTTATTTTTGCTTTGTTTAACGTGTTTTCATCCGCGTAAGCGGTCAGGTAAATAACAGGAATATCATACTTTTCCTTTATCAATGTTGCGGCTTCTATACCGCTCATTGCTCCTTTTAACATAATGTCCATCAAAACAATATCGGGCTGCGATCCATCAATAAGCTTCAGCGCGTCTTCGCCGTTATCTATCGTTCCCATAACGGAATAGCCAAGCTTTTTAAGGCTGTTTTGTATGTCCTTGGCAACAATGCTTTCATCTTCAACTACTAAAATATTTGGTTTGGCCATACTAAATTAATTTACATTTTGTTTATTAAACGTTATAATATATTTCGCACCCTTTTTGTTATTAAGCTGAATGACGCCCCTGAGCTGACTGACCAAAACCATTACAAGCTGAAGGCCCAACGATTGTGTGTTACGATAATTAACACCTTTTGGCAGCCCCGGTCCGTTGTCGGCTATTGTGATCTTTACATTATCCTTTTTATCTTCCGCAATAGATATGCACAATTCGCCCTTCCCTCTTTTTTTAAAGGCATATTTCAGCGCATTCGACACAAGCTCATTAATAATTAGTCCGCAAGGAATAGCCTGGTCTAAATTAAGAAAAACATTGTCAATCTTTTGAATGAGTGAAATATTTTTCTCTTTGGGCTTATATGACAAAAGCAGATTATTTACCAGGTGCTGTATATAGCCCGAAAACTTTACACTTGAGAAGTCTTTAGATTGATAGAGGCTTTCGTGTATAAATGACATGGATTTTATCCGGTTTTGGCTTTCCTTTAACAATTCGATAACCTTTTTATCGGCGATATAGGATGATTGAAGATTAAGTATGCTTGAAATAACCTGCAGGTTATTTTTAACACGGTGATGCACCTCTTTAAGCAGCACCTCTTTTTCGGTCAACGATTGCTTTATTTTTTCTTCCGCTTCTTTCTTTTCTGTAATGTCGTGAGCAATCCCGGACACTTCCTTTACAACTCCGTTTTCATCATAAATTGGATTAAGGTATATTTCGAGCCAAACTGTATTTTCGTTCCTGTTGTTCAACTTTATCTCAAAATGCTGTGGGGATCCTGCAAAAACAGCCTTATATTTTTTATTTCGAAAATCATTGTGCTCTTTCGTATTGGCAAATTTTCCTGCATTAATAACTGTTTTAATTTCCGGGCGACTACCATAAGCATTCTCCATCCAGTCGGCAAAATTTGTATTAAATGAAGTAAGTGCAATGGTTTTGTCAACCGTCCAGACCAAATGTGAACTGCTTTCAATAATAGAATTTAATTTGGCTGATTGTATTTTATATTGTTTCTCACTTTTACTTAATTTGGCCTCTACGATTTTCCTATCCTCAATTTCATTTTTAAGTATGGAGTTGGTCTCTTCGGCTATTTTCGACCTCATTTTTTCCCGGGTTAATTCTTCCTGGTAATCAATGTCATGATAAACGACCAGCACCGCCTTTTTGCCATGATAGTCGATCATTATGGGTTTATATTCAATCTTAACAACGGATCCATCAATACGAACAGCCTCCATACTCATGAACGGCAGACTATATCCTTCCCTGAGTAAAACTGCGCGTTCTCTTATCTGCTCATGATACTGCGGCAAAACAAAATTGAATGTTGATTTGCCCCTGATCTCATCCTGCGACCTGATACCCAGTATATGATGCGCGCTCGGATTGGCAAAAAGTATCTTCCCCTTTTCATCCAATATAAAAATTCCATCCGGCGATTGGCGTATAAGATTTTCGTAATCTTCATTTACCTGTCTCAACTGCGCTTCATATAATTTCCGATCTGATATATCGCGAATAGCAACGACCCTTACCGTTTTACCATTATATATGATTTCTTTTGCATTGAGTTCTCCCGAAAAAACAGAGCCATCTTTTCTTCGCCCCCTCGCTTCATAAGGAAGTTCATTTTTTTCTTGTACCTGTTGTTTTACAAATTCACGATCCTCTTCAACCGCCATGTCAAAGGCTATTTTATTGATTAGTTCTTCACGAGTGTAACCAAAGAGTTTCGTACATGCTTCGTTAACATCAATTATTTTTCCATTCTCATGTATCATTATGGCTTCGAAGGAAGCTTCAGACAATTTACGGAAACGCTCGTTTATTTCCTTCTCCGTGTCTTTTCTGGCCGAAATATCATTAATTACTAACATCCCGGCAGGAAAGCCTTTATAATTAATTGTACCAGCCCTCATGAAGCAAATCCGATGCGATCCGCTTTTTGTTTTTACGGACGCTTCAAGATTATGCATTCCCTTACTCTCCATTTTCTTCGCAAGCTCTACAAACGAGGTATTGTCGATGATATCTGAAATCTTTTTCCCGATCAGCTCTGAGCCCTCATAGCCAAGCATAATGACGGCTGCTTTGGTGGCTTCTATTATATTTTCATTTTCGTGAATGATGATTCCTTCGGACGAGATATCTGAAAAAACATTGAAGCACTCCTCCGCTTTTGCAAGCCTGGTTTGCAGGCGGGCAATTTCTTTATGAAGTTCTTCTTCTGTTTTATTTCTGGCTAACATTTTTAAGCACTATTTCTTTTCACCCTCTGCTTGTACAAGCTTTATTTTTACGCCATCGTATTTTATTTCAACATCATCTTTATAAAGTATAGTAAGCATCTTTATTCCCTCTTCATTCCAGTATTCCCAATTGCCTTCCTTCCGACCCATTATGTATTTTCCTTCCTGCTGCTTTTTTCCATTTGGGTAATAATAAACGTGTTTTCCATCCGGGTTTCCATCGATATAATTTCCCTCAAAACGCAATTTACCTCCGGGGGTATAAAAATGTTTCCATACACCGGTCCTTCTGTCGGTCCGGTATTTGCCCACTTCCTTATAATCACCCATTTCATATATCCACTCATCTTCCTTTTGTCCATCTGCATAATGACCTTTTGTTATTACATTTCCTGAGTCACTGTACTCGATCATCAGTCCATCCTGAACATTATTCATATAATTTTCTTCCCTTAACAAATGGCCTGTTTCATAATACCACTTCCATTGTCCCTGTGCATTTCCTTTTCTGTCGTATTTGCCTTTTTGTTCAACTTTTCCATTTGGATGATAAAACGTCCATTCCCCGATATGCTTACCATCCTTGTACTCTCCTTCGGCTTTTAGCTGTCCGTTTACATGGTATTCCTTCCAATGGCCCTGTTCTTTATTGGCTTCATCATAAATACCCTCTCCAACCAATATTCCGTCTTTAAATATCTTTGACGAAGTTATTTTTCCATCTATTGAAAACTCCCGGAAAGCGCCTTCCGGAATACCGTTTTTATATGTGCCTGTTGATTTAACAATTGCCCCTTCGTAATACTCCGTTTTAGTATCCAGCCTGGCGAGCTCCGGGGCATTTTCAACTACTTTGTCATTCTCATATTTTGTAGTGTTCAGCAATTCTCCTTTAATGCCGTACTCTTTCAGATATCCATTTCGTTTATCTTCCAGATACATACATTCATTTTTAACATTTCCATTCAGATAAAATTCTTTCCACATTCCCTGCTTCAGGCCTGCCTTATCACGCCGGTTAATTTTTTCCTGTCTTTTTATAAATCCCGCTTTATACTCAAAAAGCGAAATTACCGTTCCCATTGTATCATATTCATATCCCAATCCTTCTTCGCGATTATCAACAAATGGGATTGATTGTTTTTCTTTGCCATTTCTGTAATAAAATTTCGATACTCCCTGTTTAATATCATCAGCATAATTTTCTTCTGATAGCAAAAATTTATCTTTTGCGTCATAATTTTTTCTTAAGCCATTCTTCTTTCCATTCTTATAATAATATTCTAAAACCAATACCCCCTCTTCATTATAAAATTTCCATGTACTATCAAGTTGAAAATTTTTCCTATTACCTTCTGATTTTATTTTGCCGCTTTCAAAATAAGTTTTCCAGTATCCATCAGGTTTTCCTTCGCGCATATATCCCTCACTTGAAACTTTTCCATTCCCATAGTAAAATCTGTTAAATCCATCGGGGTTGGTTTCCGTTTGCTGACAATACAGATGAGAAGAAGTAAAAAATAAAAAATAAAAAATAAAAAATAAATTAATTTTAATGGTATTCACCTTCTCTATATATTAATATGTTCAATTACTCAATTCCAACATCCTCGTAATTGATTTACGGGCTTTATTCATCAATTCGACAGGCATAATAATTTCAGGTTGCTCATATTTCAGGCATACATACAATTTTTCAAGTGTATTTAATTTCATGTGCGGACAATCGTTACATGCACAATTATTAGTTGGTGGGGCCGGAATAAATATTTTATCGGGACTTGCTTTTTCCATCTGATGTAAAATACCGGTTTCAGTTGCCACAATAAATTCTTTATCCGGACTTTTTATTGTAAAATTTAACAATGCTGTTGTGCTTCCAATGAAATCAGCCTGTTCAAGTATTGAATTATCACATTCAGGATGAGCTATCAGTTTAGCGCCTAGATTTTTTTCTTTTATTTTAATTATTTTTTCCAATGAAAATATTTCATGCACCATACAGGTTCCATTCCACAATACCATTTGTCGTCCTGTTTTTTTTATAATATAAGCACCTAAATTTTTATCGGGTGCAAAAATTATTTTTTTATCCTTTGGTACACTATTTACTATTTTTTCCGCGTTACTTGATGTAACAACAATATCTGTTAACGCTTTTACTTCTGCTGAACAATTAACATATGAAATAACCACGTGATCGGGATGTTGCTTTATAAATTCTTCAAACCTGTCAGCCGGACAGGAATCCGCAAGTGAACAACCTGCACGCAGATCAGGCAATAAAACTTTTTTTTGAGGTGAAAGTATTTTTGCTGTTTCAGCCATAAAATGCACCCCGGCAAAAACAATGATATCCGCATTTGTTTTTGCCGCTTCCTGCGATAAACCCAGACTATCGCCGATATAATCGGCGATATCCTGTATGTCTGCATCCTGGTAATAATGGGCAAGTACAATTGCATTTTTCTCTTTTTTCAGTTTGCTAATCTCCGCAAATAAATCCAGTGTTGGATCAACATCTACTTCCAAATAACCTTTTTCTTTTAACACTAAACTCTCCATTATAATTATATATTTAATTTATATTAATATATATTGTTATTATTATACTGTTAGTACTGTTGAATTTTATTTTTTTTAAAATGAACTTATTTTAAAAAATGTGTTTATAGTTAGTTTATTAACTTCTTATTAGAAAACAAATAACTGATTATTAATTATTTACATATTTATAAAGAGTTGTTTATACTTATTAACGTTTATTAATTACTTATGAGTTTTATTAAAAAAGCAGTTCATTTCACTGTGTTATTTATTATATAAATAATGAATAGAAAATTTCAAATTCTTATTTATGGATACACATGGCATAAGTAACGAACAATCAAAGTTTTTTATTTGACCAGATAATAACAGTAAATGGAGTATATCAACACACCTTATGTTGATAAAATTAGCAATAAGAATTGGAAAGTAGGCGTATTATTCAGGACTTTTACAGGTAATCAAACTATATAGAAATGAACAAGTTAAGTATAGCTTTAGGATGTGATCATGCCGGGTTTGAATTAAAAGAAATATTAAAAAAGTATATTGAAGAAAAAGGCTACGCAGTTAAAGATTTTGGGGCATATTCGGAAGAGCGCGTTGACTACCCTGATTTTGCGCACAAAGTAGCCTCGTCAATTGAAAACAGAGAGTCGGAATTTGGCTTGTTAATGTGCGGAAGTGGAAATGGTATCAATATGGCTGCCAACAAACACAAAGGAATACGTTCGGCATTGTGTTGGAACAGAGAAATTGCCAAACTTGCACGTCAACATAACGCTGCAAATATAATGAGTCTGCCGGCCAGGTTCATTGATGTGGATGAGGCAAAAGCCTGTGTCGATATTTTTTTTACTACTTCGTTTGACGGCGGAAGACATGCACTGCGTGTAAAGAAAATTTCACAGGGATGTTAGTGAAACGCTTAGTTAGCAGTTATCAGCTGTCGGTAATATCAGTGCTCTGCTCTTTTTCTTTGATCTCCCAAAATAAGGCGCCATTGCAGATTCAATACGCAAATTCAATTACAAGAGAAAATTTAAAAAAGCACCTTTCGGTTTTAGCTTCCGATGAATATGAAGGAAGAGAAACCGGAGAGAAAGGCCAAAAGATGGCAGCGAATTATATTGCTGCTCAATTTAAAGAAGGAAATGTGCGGCCCGGAGTTGGTGACACGAGTTATTTTCAGCGATTTCCTTTAGACGTTCAATACAAAAAAGAAGTTTTTCTTACAGTAAATAACAAAGATTACCCGGCCGATAAAAACTACCTGGCTTTTTACGGATTAAGTGCACAAACAATTGAGGCCAAAGAAATTATTTTTGCGGGCTATGGAATTGATGACCTTAATTATTCTGATTATAAAAAGACAAGTGTTGAGAATAAAGTAGTCATGGTGCTTGATGAAGAACCTATGGGCAAAGACTCGGTTTATTTTGTTTCAAAAACAAGAAAGCAAACGGCATGGTCAACCGGTTTTCGTAAAAAGGAAGAAATTGCAAGGAATAAAAACGCAAGGGCTTTGTTCATAATTGTTGCCAATATTGATTCAGCATATAAACAATACCGGCATCGCATTGAGACAAAGAGCATGAAGTTGAAAAGTGATTCTGTGAAGAAGAAAGAAAGAATACCGGTTGTTTTTATATCAAAGCAAATGGCGAAAATAATGCTGGCGACAAAGGGCGCTGATATTAACAAATGGGAAGAAAGGATCATCAGTAAGAAAAGAACATTTTCAGAGTCGGTAAAAGCAGAAATTAAAATAACCATTACTATTGATGAAAAAACAGTCAATTCAGAGAATGTTTTGGGATATATAGAAGGCTCTGATCTGAGAGAAGAATTGGTTATTTTAACCGCCCATTACGATCATCTTGGTGTTCATGAAGGCAAAGTATATAATGGGGCGGACGACGATGGATCGGGTACAGTTGGTGTTATTGAATTATCCAAAGCCTTTGCTCTTGCGAAAAAGGAAGGCGCAGGTCCCCGCAGAAGCATTTTGTTCATGACCGTTGCCGGAGAAGAAAAGGGGTTGTTGGGTTCGGAATATTATACTGAAAATCCGGTTTATCCGATGAAAAATACTGTTGCCGATCTGAACATTGATATGATAGGCAGGATTGACGAGAGACACAAGGATAGCGTAGACTATATTTATATTATAGGCGCAGATAGACTAAGTAGTGAATTACATAAGATTAGTGAAGACGCTAACAAGCAATATTGTAAACTGGCACTTGATTACTCGTATAATGATATTCTGGACGCAAACCGATTTTACTATCGTTCCGATCATTATAATTTTGTAAAAAAGAACGTGCCGGTTATTTTTTACTTTAATGGCACCCATGCTGATTATCATCAGGAAACAGATGAGATAAGTAAAATAAATTTCGAATTGATGGAAAAACGTGCCCGGCTTGTATTTTATACAGCCTGGGAACTGGCCAATCGCAATGAACGAATAAAGGTTGATGTGAAACAATAGCTGCAAATGGAACAACAGGATACTTTTTTAGATGATGCCGAGAGGAAGACGTTTGATGCCGAACACCATCGTAAGTTGTTATTCAACATCGCACAGTATGATAAAAAAGTTGTTGATGGTAAAAAGCAATACAGCAACCTCGGGTTAGCCAAAACCCGTGCTGCTGCGCTTAAGCATAAGGTGATCGAAAATCTCGAACGATACCTGACCGATTTTGAAAGTGCTTTTAAAAAACGGGGAGGCCAGGTTATTTGGGCACAGGATGCGGAAGAAGCGATGGCGGAAATAAACAGGATATTAAAAAAGGCAAATGCAAAAACGGTTGTCAAAGCCAAATCAATGACAACTGAAGAAATACATTTTAATGATGCAGTTGAAAAAGAGGGCATCGAAAGCATTGAAACGGATCTGGGCGAATATATTGTACAACTTCGCAAAGAGCCGCCTTATCACATAGTTACGCCAGCTATGCATCTTTCCAAAGAAGATGTGGCGAAAACCTTCAACGAAACACAGGGAACTCCCATTGATTGGACACCACAGGATATTGTCGCGCATGTACGTAAATTACTAAGAGAAAAGTATACAAAAGCCGAAGCGGGAGTAACCGGCGGCAATTTTTTAATAGCCGACATAGGAGCCGTTGCTGTAACTGAAAATGAAGGCAATGCGTTGAATTCTGTCGCGCATCCGAAGATTAATATTGCTATAGTCGGGATCGAAAAAATAATACCGACATTAATGGATCTCGACCTGTTTTGGCCCCTTCTGGCTACGCATGGTACAGGCCAGAACCTGACGGTATACAATAACATTCTTACAGGTCCGCGCCAGTCAGGAGAAACGGATGGTCCGGAAGAGATGTATGTTGTGCTGCTGGATAATGGACGGACAGAATTGCTTGCTCAAACAGAACAGCGTCGGGCGTTATCATGCATACGCTGCGGAGCCTGCTTGAACGGATGTCCCATTTACAAAAATATTGGCGGACACGCTTATGGAACCACATACAGTGGACCTATTGGTTCTGTGATCAGCCCGTTCTTTAATGGCATAGATGAGTTTAAACACCTGAGTTTTGCTTCGAGCCTTTGCGGAAAATGCACAGAGGTATGTCCTGTTAAAATTGACCTGCACCATTTGCTTTTATTGAATCGTAAAGATTTTGTTGAAGAGGGACACAAAGCCAAATCGGAAGACATTATCTGGTATGCCTGGAAAAAAGCCATGATGAAAAGAAAAACGATGGAAAGGGGAGGGGCGAAAACAAAAAATTTTATGCTCAGGCATTTCTTTAAAAAAACCTGGGGTGCCCGCAGAGAATTGCCGGTTGTGGCAAAAGAATCATTTAACGAGATATGGAAAGAACGGACGGGATTAAAGTAATCAACCCCGTTTCTGCAATCGCCCTTATCCATAGAAGAACAATGAGAATCTGGTCGTTGCACCCCAAATACCTTGACGCCAAAGGTCTTGTCGCATTATGGCGGGAAACGCTTTTGGCCAAACACGTGTTGGAGGGTAAAACCAGGGGGTATAAAAATCATCCGCAGCTTAATAGGTTTAAAAAATCAAAAAGCCCTGTTAACGCTATCAACCAGTATTTAGCAGAGGTATATCATGAAGCTTCAGCCAGAAAATATAATTTCGACAGAAAAAAAATAAACTGGAAATTTAAGCGCAGCAAACTGACCGTAACTTCCGGACAAATATTATACGAAACAGGGCATTTGTTGAATAAATTGAAAACAAGGGACCCTCAAAAATATAATGAATTAAATGGTCAAATGACATTTGATGCGCACTCCATGTTTAAGATAGTTACAGGGGATATAGAAAACTGGGAAATTGTGACAATAAAAAAAGCAAATAATCCGAAGAAAACAGTTTTTAAAAACCGGATTAAAAATGAGGTAAAGTTTGCCTAAATTTAGAACATACATTTTTGAGCCACCCACATCATGCTCCAACCCGAAATAAATTTCATTAACGAAAAAATAAAGTTTGAGCTTAAAGGCAAATCGCGGATAAAAAAATGGATAACAGGGGTTATTGTAAAAGAAAAGCATGAACCGGGAACCATTTGTTATGTATTTTGCAGTGATAAATACCTGGTTGAAATAAACAAGAAATACTTAAAACATAATTATTACACCGACATTATAACCTTTGATTATACCGAATCCAAAGCAGGAAAAGGCAATAAAAGGGTGATTTCGGGCGATATTTTTATTAGCATTGACAGAGTTAAGGAAAACGCGCTGGATTTAGGCACGCAATTTGATAACGAGCTGAGGAGGGTTATTATACATGGGGTGCTTCACCTTATGGGCTATAGTGATAAAACCAAAAAGGGCCAAAATGAAATGAGGCAAAAGGAAGATATATATATTAAACATTTCCATTAAATTTAATATCGATTATTATAAAACAGATTCAAATGAAAAACATCATCACAACAATTGTTGCAGCTTTGTTTGTTACAGCAACTTATTTTGCGCAAGAAAAAGCCCCGACCCCAAAAGCAGAGTATAAGCCAAAGCAAGCAGCCGCACCGGCACCTGTATTGCGCGACGAGGCTTTGTGTAAAGCATGGAAGCTGATAAGCTACGAACGTTTTAGTGTTGTAAATACGCCCGAAGAGAATCAGAAGCAAGACGGGGTAACTTATATGGCTGATGGTACTGTATTTTTAACAATGGATGGTGTTGCAAAGACCGGAACCTGGAGCAACGATAAAACAAGAGTATGGGTGAATATGGTATTTGATAACGGAGAAAAATATAAGTTTAAAATAGTTACGCTTACTGCCGACCAGTTCGAATATATTTACCAGGACAAAGAACTGATGAGTACAAAATATACCTGCGGAGTGCAAAAGAAATAGAACTACCTGGATTTACGAACTCTGAATTGCGCCTGAACCTTTCTTGATTCTCTTTGCATCATGCTCGTATATTTTTTCCGGTATCCGAATGTTTCAGTTTTTGGATCGAATTCAATAATTGCGATCGGGAAATCCATATAATAATCATCTACACCTTTTATTTCAGGGATAAGTTCAATTTCAAATTCAAAAATAAATAGCGGGATAGTATTAACATGTTCCGGAAGATCAGTGTTGATGGTAATCAATCGCTGATAAAAGCCCGGCGCGTTAATACAAATGGTATATCGCTTGTTGCGATCAAGTACAAATCCGAAGTCTTTGTTGCTGTTAACCTTTGCCGAATCTACAATATCGGAACCATTGTATAAATAAACGCGAATATTTTTTATAAGAACGGTATTGGTAAAAAAGCCAACAGTGGCGAGACAGTTTTCTTTATTGTCGTTTTTTTGGGCTCCGGCATGTAGAACAAAAGCGAAACAAAAAACTAAAAAAATAACACGTAATTTTTTCACGGCCTAATATTGCGGGATATTTGATATCAGTGGCTAATTTACAAAAATACGGCTCAAGCCAATGGATAAATGCCTGTATTTTAGTGCCGTTGGTTAAAACCAAGCTTTAGCAGCTCTTCTTTAATGGTTTGGGTGTATTTTTTATCGTATTC
>JAEUTS010000142.1 GCA_016787005.1 Bacteroidia bacterium | reverse complement strand
TTCTTCAGCCGTAATAAGTTCCTCGCGTCCGATTTCCTGAAGATATTTATCAAGAGATGCGCTTTCACGGTTGGTAATCGATTTGGTTATTTTTAGCTGCCTCATGTGTTTGGTTTACGATGTTAAATAACATCTAAGTTTCATAAAACTAACGCAAATGTATTCCATTTATTGGTACTTGTCAATGATTTGACCTAATTATAATTAATTGGTTACCAGTTGTTTTGAACAATTTTGGATAAATAGCTCAAAGTGAACCTTAAGGCATGCTTTTTTAACGATGAAACGAACTTTTGACTTTTAAAAGTGCTGTTTTCTGACTTTAAGATACATACTAATTTATAGTCCAAAGCCATAGTAGGCACGCGTTCCGTTTGAATAAACGCCTTCTATCAATACACCTCCATCTTTGTTCTCAAGAGTGCTTTTAACATCCTCTATGGAGCTAACTTCCTTTTTGTCGATCTTTGTGATGATAAAACCTTCCCGTATACCGGCACTTCTTAATTTCCCCCCATTAAGGCGAACTACTTTTAGGCCATTTTTAATATTGAGGCGTTTCATTTCATCGGGATTAACCTGTTCAAAGCTTGCACCAAGTACATTTACAACCTCCAGTTTATCTTTTTTAACCACTTCGGTATTTCCTTTACGGTTTTTTAGTGTCAGAGGAATTATCTTTTCATCGCCGTTACGCTTCAAAGTGATATTTATTTTATCGCCCGGACGGAATTTACCAACTTGTTCCTGTAACTCAGAAACATTATTTACTTCCATTTCAGCGATCTTTGTAATTACATCTCCTTCCATAATACCAGCTTCCTCACCGGCACCTCCATCTGTAATTGTATTTACGAAAACACCCTTTATATCTTTAATGTGTTTTTCTTCAGCGAGTTTTGAGTCAAGGTCACGTATGCTCACCCCGATGAACGCACGCTGAACCTCTCCAAATTCGAGCAGATCGGCAGTTACTTTTTTAACAATATTTACAGGTATTGCAAAAGAATAACCGGCGTACGAACCGGTATTTGACTTAATTGCGGCGTTAATACCCACAAGCTGGCCGGCAGTATTAACCAATGCTCCGCCGCTGTTACCGGGGTTTATAGCAGCATCAGTCTGAATGTATGACTCAATCGGGTATACTCCATTCTGCGGATCTGTAGCGAGTGCATTGAGGTTTCGGCCTTTTGCACTTACTATTCCTGCAGTAACAGTAGAGGTAAGATTGAATGGGTTACCCACAGCCAAGACCCATTCTCCAACTTTTACATCGTCGGAATTGGCATAAGTTACATAGGGGAGTCCCTGTTCCTTTATTTTTAGCAAAGCCAGGTCAGTATTGGGATCCCGGCCAATTATGGTAGCGGGGTAGGTGCGTCTGTCATTCAGCACCACTTCAATTTTATCAGCGTGATCTACGACATGGTTATTGGTTACTATATAACCATCGCCCGTAATGATAACCCCTGAGCCGGCGGACATAGGCTGCGATGGTCTTTGTTGTAGTTGATTCGGTCCGAAGAACAGGTTATAAAAAGGATCCTGTATGTATTGGTTTTGACTCTCCATTGCGTAAGTTGTTTTAATATGAACCACAGCATGAACTGTCATCTCGGCAGCATTCACAAAGTTTACTGTAGTTTCGGCAGGAGTGCCGGGCATACTGACAAATTTTACATCTTTCGGCGGAGCTTGTTGCAATACTACAGGTTGTTGGTTCTTTTTATTGTAGAAATGATCTACTTCTATTGCAGTAAAACCACCAATTCCTGCCACAAGGAAAATTCCGGCTATCTGTTTTATACGTTTCATGGCTATTGCGTTTTTAAAGTTATTAAGATTTTAATTCTACTTAGAGTAACACAAATTTCATTCCTTTATTTCAAGTTGTAAATGGGTTTAACAATATTTAACAATGTACATTGAAACTTAAAGGGTGAGTGCTAATTCCTCCCGCAATTTTTTTTGTAATACATTCTTGCCTAAATTGATTATTGAAAGTAAAATAAATTATACGTATTAAAAATGATTTTTGTATATTTGTACGTATAATAAAAATAAACAAAAAATGGGTAAACTAACGTTAAGTGTGGATAGTACAGCAATTTTACTTGCCAAGAAGTACGCCTTAAGTAAAGGTGTCAGCCTTTCTGAGCTTGTGGAGAATTATTTTCGTTTATTGGTTAAAAACAAATCGAAGACAAGTATAGACGATGACTTTTTTGAAACAAGGGGTATGTGGAAGGATATAAAGGAAACTAACAAGGATATCCGTTCAAGATCGTGGAGAAAGTAGTTTTTGATACGAATGTTCTCATTGATATTTCACGCGAAAATGTGAAAGTAATTAATGAAGTAAAACAATTTTCATCTTCGCGACTCAGTATAAGCATTATAACAGCTGGAGAATTTTTGAATGGAGCGAGGAATAAACATGAGCAGAAGTTGATCCAACATGATCTCCAAAAATATACTGTCTTACCCATTAATAAGGAAATCTCCGAATTGTTTATTGAATTAATGAACAAGTATACTCTAAGCCATAAACCCTTTGTGCCGGATTTGCTGATCGCAGCTACCTGTATGCATCACAATTTGCCACTATTTACCATAAATACAAAGGATTTTCGCTTTATTTCAGGATTAAAATTACTTTAATTTTTACCCTACCTTTGTTATCATAATGTCACACTTTAAAGACAGACTACAGGTATTTGTAATAGGCCTTATGCTTGGCTTGCTAATTGGCTGTGGCTTTTTTATTTTGAAACTGGATGACTATTTTACTGAGTTGAATTTCTATAAGCAGTTATCGCAAAAGCAGGAAGAAAAAACTGAAGTTAAAATGGAAGACAAAGCGATCACGAAGAGTAAAGAAAATCAAAGTAGAAACAAGCTGTCATACAAACCGATATCAACTGTTGGCAACATGGATTCTACAAAGAAAGAAGCCGCCGTCCTCAATACTTATGTCGATTCACTGGCAATTAGAGATACGACAGTAGTGAACGCCAATACCAACAATGAGATCGTTGTAAGAAAAGACGAATTACTCGCGACAAGGCAGGTGGATATGGCCAATCTTTCGGTAAACGCGAATGATAAAGACTCGCTGCTTCAAAAGGTCAGCGGTATACGTGATGATAAGAATACAGTTAAACAGTCCATGAATGTTGAATTCTGGCGTTCACCGATCAATTACAGGGGATACAAAATGGCTAAGAATAAAATTGTACTTTTTGGTGTGGCTGAGCAGGATGACATCAAATTATATCACCTGGATGATGCCAGCTATATAAGATTACAACAAGGTGTTTTCAAAATTGATTATACTAATGATTTCAGGCAGTTTGAACGCATAAATGATGAGAGTGTTTTAGCAAGATTGAAATAGTTGGAGGTCGGAAGGCGGAAGTCCGAAGTAAAAGAAAGCAAACTTCCGTCTTCGGTCTCCCGACTTCTGACCCAACAAAAAAAAGCGATGACGTACACATTTTATAAGTATCAAGGGACAGGCAACGACTTCATCATCATTGACAACCGCGACATGAGTTTTAACAGAAATGACAATACGCTGGTTGCGAAATTATGCGACCGTCGCTTTGGTATTGGTGCTGATGGATTGATGTTGCTTCAGAATAAGCCCGGTTATGATTTTGAAATGGTTTATTATAACTCGGATGGGAATGAAAGCAGTATGTGCGGGAACGGAGGACGTTGCATTGTTGCATTTGCCCACAAGCTGGGTTTGCTGAACGAAAAAGCCCGCTTTACTGCAATTGACGGGGATCACGAAGCTATTTTGGAAGTGAGCCAGGTCAGTTTGAAAATGGCTGATGTAAATGAGATTGAGAAGAATGGAGATTTTTATTTTTTAAGTACCGGCTCACCGCATTATGTAAAATTTGTAAAAGATGTTGAGCATTATAATGTATTTGAAGAAGGCAAGAAAGTGAGATACAATGAGCGTTTCAAAGAAAAAGGAACGAATGTTAACTTCATTGAGAAACAAAATAATCTATTGTTTGTTCGTACCTATGAGCGTGGAGTAGAAGGAGAAACCTATTCCTGTGGAACAGGTGTAACCGCCGCTGCGCTAATAGCTGCATTAACCGGTACGGCAACTTCCGCTGAAAACTGTGTTATTAAAACACTTGGCGGAAATCTGAATGTGCGATTTATTCGCAAAAGCGAAAATAGCTTTGATAATATATGGCTGGAAGGGCCTGCTACTTTTGTGTTTAAGGGAGAGATTACACTTTAAAGTTTTGCAAGTACATTATTTTGTTATACAAACTTGACTTAAACCTAACTTCTGAATACCTTTGCAACATGTACAATAAAATAATACGTCCTATACAAGCCTGGTTTGAGCAAAAGGCATTCGGGGTTTGTACGTGGTGGGGAAATAAATTAGGTATTCGTTCCACGCATATTCGTATGTATTTTATATACCTGTCTTTTTTTACTGCGGGCTCTCCCGTTATTGTTTACTTCATTATGGCTTTTCTTCTTGAACACAAAGATTATTTCAAATTCGGTCGTCAGCGCGTATCCAGGTTAACTTTTTGGGAGATATAATTTACTTACCTTATTTAATTTCCAGTATAACTTTCGTTTCCACCCTTCGGTTTAGGTTTCTACCCACAGCATTATCAGATTTATCAGGATTCTCGTTAGGCGCAACAGGATGACTTTCTCCCTTATAATCGAGCCTGATCCTGTTTTTGTTTATTCCTTTTCCGGTAAGATATATCGAAACAGCCATTGCTCTTTTTTTCGATAATGCAAGGTTATAGGTGTCGCTGCCCTTTGAATCAGTATAACCGGTAATTCGTACTTTGTGAGTATTGTTTTGCTGAAGATATGCAATGAGTTGATCTAATTGCGGATGACTCTCTTTACTTAATTCATGTTTATTAAATTCAAATAATATATTGCCGAACGTTGGAAGCTCAGTAGGGTTAGCGTGTTGTATTTCTTTATTGTTTTCAGCTAATGTTTTATCCTGAGAATTTATGTGTTGCGTGTTATCTGCATCATTTGAATTTGTTGTTGTATATGTAGGAGCAATTTTTTTCAAACTATCGTTAATAAACGTGTGAGAAGTAGTAATTGTATTAACAGTAGCATTTTGTTTCGATTCTTTAAATTGAGCTTTTACAAGCATGCTTGCCGTTATGCCTTTATTTGTACCCGCAAGAGAATCGAGTATTCTCATCTGTTTTTCGCTGATAATCATCGTACCCGATGTGTAAGCGACGCTGCTTGTGAGAATGCTGCCATTCTTATATTCTATAATCACACCAAATGTTGTTTGACTCAGCAATGAGGCAGTAATTTTCCTGTTTGCTTTTGCAAGTGAATCTAAAATCATGATTTGATGAGCAGAAAGATCTGTTCCGGCAATAAGGTGATCATTGGTTGAAGATGTATTAAATTCTGAAGAAGTGTTGTTGGTCACACTTGAAAAATCGGATTTTTTTATGGAGTTAGCAGTAATGCTTCCATTTGCCTTAGCAATCGAATCCAGAACCCTGAGTTGTTTGCTGTTTAATGTTGTAATAAAAGCAGTATTTTTCTTTTCGGTTATTGTACCTGTATTATTTTTTTGATCCGGATTTGCAAATTTTGTTTTGTTCAACTCTGCAATAGAAATAGTTCTGTTGACCTTTGCCAATGAATCTAAAATATGAAGCTGTTGATCTGTGAATGCGGTCTCATCAGCAACAAAGTTCGTTTGCTGAATCAAAATATCTCTATGTGAAGCACGAGGGTCCTTTGCAGTGAAATTCGCTTTATGCAAAGCATATAGTGTGATACTTTCATCAGCTTTTGCAAGTGAGTCCAATATCCTTAGCTGCTGATTAGTCAAACCAATAGAAGATATTTTCTTTTTTATTGTGAGCTCTTTCTCCCTGTCAGGAAGATTTTTGGCATCTGAAACAAAATTTGTTTTACTAAGATCACTGATAGTAATCTGCTTATTTGTTTTTGCAAGGGAATCCAAAATAGCAAGCTGTCGTTCGGAAAGAATCTCTGTTTCATGATTGGTATTGTTTGCGACAATTGATGCATTATTTCGGGAAATATTTTGATATGAAACAGCTTCCGATTTATTGACAGCGGTTAAAGAAAGGGTTTCCTTTACTTTAGTAAGGGAATCCAGCTTCCTGAACTGTTGACTTGTGAGCATTCCTTCAGTCAGGTCAAACTTTTTTTCCTCGACCACTATAACATCACTTGGTAAAGCGGCAGGCTCAATGGTGGAAAAATTTGTCTGATCCAGTATCGTAGCCGTAATACTTCTATTTGTCTTTGCTAATGAATCAAGAATATGAAGTTGCTCGCCGGTAAGGGCACTTTCGGTTATTTCAAACTTATTATTTTGAGATGTGAGTCCGGATACAGTATCAGATTTGTCAGGTACCACAAAATTTGTTTTACTCAGGGCTTCAGCTGTAATACTTCCATTCGCCTTTGCAAGAGAGTCCAATATGCTGAACTGCTGACTTGTTAATGTTTTAGGAGTTTTTGTGTTTTTGGCTGGAGAGCTATTTATTAAAGCGGGTTGATTAAGATTGAAAAACTTTGTTTTACTAAGTGCAGCCGTGGTTATTTTTCCGTTTGTTTTAGCAATGGAATCTAAAATATATAGCTGCTGCATGGAAATGCCCGGTTCAATTATTTTATGAACTGCATTCTCCGAAACGGTTTCATTTAACAGAATGTCTTTATTTAAATTGGCAAAATTTGTCTGACCTATTGCTTTTGCTGTTATTGCTCCGTTTATTCTTGCAATAGAATCAAGTATACTTAGCTGGTCGGCGCTGATCTGTTTGCCCCTGAAGTCGGCACGAAGGAGCATTTCAGCGGTTATTTTTCTATTGCTTTTGGCGATAGAATCAAGAAGGTTTAGTTGTTTGCGGTTAAGGTTTATAGCAGCCAGATCTTTATTGTTGTTAACGACTTTATCGACTACCTCTGCAGTTATCCTATGATCCGTTCTTGCTATTGAATCCAGTGTTTTTATATCGGATAAAGTAAGTGGTAGTTCTCCGAAATTGGTTTTGCGGATCGCTTTCTCCGAAATTCTTCCGTTTCTCAGTGCCAACGAATCCAAAATATGAACTTGCTTCGCATTAATATAAGCCAGGGGATTCCTGCTTATTTTTTGATTCAATGCAACAATGCTTGCATTGACCGAATCATCATACGCGATCTTTTTAAAATCGACATTCAGACTTTTTAATGTACTGTCGCTTTCCGTGTTTTCGAAATCAATAAAATAAATGTCTTTGTCTCCCTTGCCGTTTTCTTTAAAAGAAGAATAGTAGCCATGTTTCATATCATCTGTTACCACAAAAGAGAAATCGTCATCTACATCGTTTATCGGGTAGCCAAGGTTTTTAGGTTTTACCCAGGCTCCGTTCTCATAATTACATACGAAAATATCATAGCCACCCAATGAATTGTGTCCTTTTGAACTAAAGAATAGTGCTTTGGTATACGGATGTACATATATCCTGTCTTCATCAAAAGAGGTATTGATATCAGGGCCAAGATTGACAGGCTTCTTCCACTTGCCCTCTGCATCCAGTTCCGACATATAGATATCTCTTCCTCCTTCACCTCCTGGTCGGTCCGAAACAAAATAAAGTGTTTTACCATCAACTGAAATGCATGCTGACGATTCATGGAATTCTGAATTAATTTCTTTAATGTTGCTCAATTTTGACCAACTACCTTTTAACTCCGACAAATAGATATCACCTCCGTTAACATCCCTGTATATGAACATTTTTGTTCCATCGAATGAAAGCCCTGTTATAGCATCATTTGTTTTTTTATTTATACCACGCATAGGTCTTGCTTTTCCCCAATTGCCGTTTTTTTTATGCACAACATAAATATCCTCATAAAATTCTCCATCCTTTTCGGCTCGTCCTCCACCTTTTGTAGTGGGCCTTCTTGTTGTAAAGTACAGATCGGCTTCATCCAGGCTTATAAAAGGGTCGTATTCGGCATAAGGTGAATTGACAGAGTCTCCAAGGTTGAACAGTTTTACTTTTACTGGAGTTTTGTAAAATTTCAAAAGGTTTTTGCATTCGTCAATTTTTTTATAAGCTTCACCGATATCTTTTTCCTGGAGCCGGGACAATTCAATAATCTCAAGCGGAGCTCCTTTTGTTTCAGGTTTCAACTCTTTTTTAACTTCGAGAATATATTTTTTGTATTCTTCGATTGCGCGTTCAGGATTGTGATTCACCTGGTATGCCTTTCCAAGGTAATATCTTAGTTTAGGATCAACTTTTTTTCCCGTAACACTGAGTGCTTTTTCCAAGTACAGGATCGACCTTGATTTAAATTGGTTTATATTAAGATAGCAAAAGCCCACCTTGAAGTTCAATAACGAATTATCAGGACTCAGCTCCAGGGCCTTGAAATATTCTTCCAGTGCCCGCTCATATTTTAGCGGTCCCATGGAGTAAATGAAATCTCCACGCTTTACATATTTGATCGCTTTTTCAGAAAGATCATTGTCAAGACTAATGAACTCTGTTTTGAATTTTGAAACAGTAGAGTCTTTCTTTTGAGCATACATGTTGAATACACCGATAAACAGTAATGTCGCCGATAATAAGAAGTAAAGAGTATACTTACTTTGTCTCAAGTTTTTCAATTTACCAAGGTTAAAAACTTGGAACATAATTTCCATTTTCTTTCATATATATAATTGAAATTTCAAAACCGCCTTTTCCCTGCGTAAACGGAGAAAGTGATGATGTATTGATATCATAGCTCATGCGCAATGTATACTCTTTGTACGCCATAGCCGTTTGAATGATAAAGGCATCTTTATTCCTGTAGAATGCTCCGAGTTGAAGGTGAGTATTAAATTCTATTATAAAACAATCTCCTAAAATGCCGACATTTACTTCCCGTACATTGGTTTGCTGCATATATAAAAGTGAAGGTTCAATTTTAATAGTCTCACTTAGTTTGATCTTAGTGCCGCCGTGAACAAGGAACCGGATGGGTATTCTGCTATTCATTCCAAAGAAAGATTCTTTTGGAACGGAGAGATGGAATGCGGACATGCCCAAATACGGGTTGAGTTTATTTTCTTTATCGGTATTGTAATAATATACTCCAAAATTGATATCAGGTAAGAAGTAGGAGGTAGACTGAAAATTTTCCTGGCTGGAAATATTCTGATCAAAGCTGGCACTCGCTGATGAATACTGATTATCGAAAGTAAGACGTGATACATCAACACTTTTATTGATAAACCCAATCTGCAGACCTGTAGTAAGATGATGTATTTCCATCGGGTCAGATGTTACTTCATATGCGCAAGATAAAGCGAGAGAAGTTGCTTTCATGTTACCGCTTCCTGCTTTATTGTTTTGAATGATTATCCCACATCCGAATTTTTTTCTTGGCATATCAAATGACGCAACCTGATTTATAAAGGGGTTCTTTAATATCGACTTCCACTGTGTTCTGTAATTAAGTTGTGCCCTGTAGTTTCCTTTGAACATACCTGTCATCGCAGGGTTCACTATCATCGGTGATGAATTGAATTGTGACAGATGATTGTCCTGTTGAGCCATTACAGATAGCGAAAACGCCAGGCCAGTGGATATTGATCCCCAAGCCAGATAAGTTCTTATTCGTTTAACCATTGTCTGTTGTTTTTGCATGTTACCTTAACAATGTTACATCTCCGTATTTCTGATATACTTTTCCGTCCAATGTGACTGCATATAACGTATATACGTATACTGTTGCAGGCTGCTCCATTCCGTTCTTTGTTCCATCCCAACCGATATCCTGGCTTCTCGAAATGAAAATCATTTCACCCCACTCATTGTAAATTTTCAATTCAAGTTCTTTAACAGGTCCGCCTCTCACTTTCAGTATATCATTTTCTCCATCTCCGTTTGGTGTGAAGCCAAGCGGAACTATTACAGGGTGAATGTCTTCAATGTGAATTATTTGGCGCAACGTATCCGAGCAGCCGTATTGATTGCTAACGATCTGTGTAACTGTCTTGTCACCGACAATTGAATAGATATGAGATGCATTTGGAGTATTGGCGTTGTTTCCATCACCAAAATCCCACTCCCATATTGTCCCATCAGCAGAGTTGTCTATAAAGTTTATTGTTTGTTGTATGGTTGGTATTGGGTTGTCAATTGTAAAATCAGCCCTCGGATTTGGATTAACTGTGAGGGTGTTTTGTAATGTATCCTTGCAGCCTTTTGCTGTCGTAACAATAAGTGTGATGGTATAAGTTCCAGGTAATGTATAGAAATATTTTGGATTCAATAAGGTGCTTGTCACCCCATCACCAAAGTCCCAAAGCCTGGATATAATAGTATCGCCTGCAGAAGTAGTTGAACTATCGGTGAACGCGGAGCCCTGTATCTGGCAGCCACCTGACGATACAAAAGCCGCTGTTACTGAACTTGATCTGATCACCCGACTTATGGTATCAGTACATCCATTATTTGAAGTAACAACCAGATTAACAGTATAAATACCGGCAACTGAATAGGAGTGGGTCGGATCTTTTAAGTTAATTACAGGAGAGCCGTCTCCGAAATTCCATTGCCAATTAGTTATGCTATCAGGAGAAATAATTGTAACATCATTAAATGGTATAGTAAGACTACTGCATGTTGCTGAATAAGTGAAATCTGCAACCGGCCTTGGGTTTACCACAACAGTTGTTGTTACAGTATCAATACAACCACTGTAAGACGTAACGATCATTTTTGTAATATAGCTGCCTCCTGCTGAATATTGGTGGAGAGGATCTTGCTGATTTGAAGTTCCGGCATCACCAAAATTCCAACTCCATGTTTTTACAGAATCATTTACTGCGATAGTTGTATCAGTAAATTGGACTGAAGAATAGCTGCATGAATTTGTATAAGCAAACCTAGGTGTCAGGTTGCTGAGCGCAATGTTTTTTGTTAATGTATCGCTACAGCCTAAGTTGCTTGATGCAATCAATCTAACCATGTACGTACCCGCATTATTATACGTATGTGACGGATTTTTAGCAGGTGAGGTTAGATTGGTATCGCCAAAGCTCCATTCCCATGCCGAAATAGTTCCGCTGCTAATAGTTGAAAGGTCATTAAAGGCTACGCTGAGTTTGCCACAACTAGCCACATAAGAGAAGTCGATTTTGGGAGATTTGTTAATAGTAATATTTAACTGGTCACCAACTGGCGTACATCCATTGGTAGATGTAAGTGTAAGCGTAATTATTCCTGCAATGCTATCGGCTTGACTTGCTGTATAAACAGCATTCAATGCAGTATTGGCAGGACTAAAAGTACCTGTACCATTTGATGTCCAGATGCCGGTATTGGTTCCACCTGCGATAATGCCATTCAGTTGAACAATACCCGGTTTCGTACATATAGCCTGATCCGGGCCGGCATTAACAATAGGTTTGTTTGTCCAACTGATACTTAATGTGTCTGTTTCAGCCACACAATTCCCATTATTCAGTGAAGTAAGTACAAATGTTAAATTACCGTTTGCCGTATCGGCTGAACTTGGTTTGTAAACGGCATTTAGCGTTGAATCATTTGGTATAAATGTTCCGGTTCCTGAAGTCGACCATCGCCCTTTTGTACTTCCACCTGTAATGTTTCCTGAAAGCGGAACATTTGGACTTTCAAGACAAACATTTAAATCCAGGCCGGCATTTACAATTGGTAATGGTGTAATAATATTTGTTTGCGATCGGCTGAATGCGTTACATAATCCGTTACCTGTGGTTGTTAAGGTTATCGTTACGTTTCCGGCGGCAATGTCGGCTACACTTGGTATGTATATGGCATTTAAAGCTGAATCATTTGGGGAGAAAGTTCCCGTCCCGCTGCTGGTCCATATTCCGCCGGCAGCATTCCACACAGCTGTATTAAGGTTCATATTTGCATTGTTGGCACAAACCACCAGTGATGCAGACATCACAATATAAGGAGCATGCGTGATCGTGATATGTATAGTATCTGTCTGGACAACACAGGCATTAGTTGAAACCAGTATCAGTGTTACTTTTTGGTTGGTTGTATCTGCATTGCTGAATTTATAAACTGCAGTGAGGGTAGAATCGTTCGGTACAAATGTTCCGCTGCCGAGCGTTTTCCATTTACCCGTTTGTGCACCGCCTTTAACAAAACCATTTAACTGAACATCTGTATTCGCACATACGGTCTGGTCGCCGCCAGCACCTACTTGCGGAACAGTTGTGATCTTTATCTTCATGGTGTCACTCACCGGCAAACAGTTTCCGTTATTGGTTGATGTGAGTACCAATGTTACTTTTCTCGCGGTTGTGTCAGCTGCGCTAAGCATATATGTTGCATTGAGAGCCGTGTCGCTTGGCAAAAATGTTCCGCTTCCGAGGGTTGTCCATTTTCCTTTTGTGGCGCCCGACAGTACCAATCCGCCCAGGTTACTTGATGTAGAGCCAATGCAAAGTATTTTGTCAGCTCCTGCATTGACGTATGGCGCAGGTGTAATTGTTATAACCATTGTATCCGTTTGCAGACAGGAGTTGGTGGATGACAGGACAAGTTTGATATTCTTAACAGCAGTATCCGTAGCACTTGGTTTGTAAGTGGCATTCAACGTTGTATTGTTCGGAACAAATGTGCCCGTTCCGGAGCTTGTCCATATTCCACTACCGGTGTTTACGTTTCCATTCAGCACTACATCAGCATTATTGGCACAAACAGTCTGATCCACTCCGGCAGTTACAATTGGTTTTGGAGTGATAATCACTTTCATTGTGTCGATAGATGAATTGCAATCTCCGTTATTGGTTGTGTTAAGGATCAGAGTAATTGTACCGGCTGTTATGTCGGCAGCGCTTGTTATATAAGTTGCGTTGAGCGTACTATTATTTGGCGCGAACGATCCTGTTCCCGTGCTGGTCCATTGTGCAGTAACAACAGGACCGCTAAGTGTACCGTTCAGGGTTACATTATCACCTATGCAAATAAACTGGTCAGGTCCCGCATTAGCGTATGGGGCATCCGTAATTGTAAGTGTTAATGCATCTGTAACAGTATTGCAATTGCTCGCGCTACTTGTTAATGTAAGTGTTATTGAACCGATCATTGTATCCTGTGCATTTGGATGGTAAACGGCATTGAGTGTTGTATTGTTTGGCGTGAATGTTCCGAATCCTGTGCTTGTCCATACGCCTGAAGCTCCACCGGTAACTTTTCCATTCAATTGTATATCAGGATTGTTTGCGCATACACTTGTATCTCTGCCTGCATTTATTGTCGGGACATCAGTGATTGTCACAACCAACGAATCAGTTGCACTCGCGCATCCTGCAAAATTGTTTGATGCAAGAAACAGTGTAACTTTTCCTGCCGCAGTATCTGCTGAGCTGAATTTGTAAGTAGTGCTTAACAAGCTGCTGTCCGGATCAAATACACCGGTACCGGTAGAGTGCCATATTCCTGTTCCCGAACCTCCATTGATGATACCATTAATAGAGACAATATTATTCGCACAAACAACCTGGTCGGCTCCTGCAAAAACTTTTGGTTTCGGAGTGAAGCCGACAACCACCTGGTCAGTTACAACATTGCAATTTCCATTATTGATACTTGTCAGCGTAAGTGTTACAGATCCCGTAAGTGTATCGAACGGACTTTGAACATACGTTGCATTAAGTGTAGTGTTGTTCGGAGAGAACGTTCCTGTTCCGGATGTTGTCCATATTCCGGTAGTTGCGCCACCTGTAACACTACCATTCAATACAATGTTTGGATTGTTTACACAATAGGTTTGATCCGGGCCCGCGTTAACAACAGGGGCAGGAGAGATGTTCAATATCATTGTGTCGATGACTGAACAGGAGTTGGTTGAAGTGAGTACAAGTTTTACAGAGCCGGCCAGTTTATCTGCTGCGCCCGGCTGATAAGTAGCGTTAAGTGTTGTACTGTTTGGTACAAATGCACCGGTACCTGTTGTTGTCCACTGGCCTGTAGTTGAACTTCCTGTTACACTTCCACCTAAAACGATGTTCGCGTTATTGGCGCAAACTGTTTTATCAACACCTGCATTCACAGTTGGTTTTGTAGTGAATGTCAATTGCACCAAATCTGTAACGGCGTTACAAGTCCCGTTATTGGTTGAGCTAAGTGTGAGGAATACGCTGCCTGATGCATAATCAGCTGCGCTTGGAACATATGTAGCATTTGTATCGGAATTATTCGGCAGGAATGTACCTGTACCAGTACTTGCCCATGTACCTGTTGTTGAGCCGCCGTTAACTGATCCGTGCAGAACAGCATTTGATCCGATACAAACCACCTGGTCGATACCTGCGTTCACTTTTGGTTTCGGAGTAATGACAATATGTACAGTATCTCTCACCGGGAAACAGTTGCCATTGTTGAGAGAAACAAGTGTTACATCAACTTTACCTGAATCGATATCCGCAGTACTTGGAATATACGTTACATTAAATGCATTACTGTTCGGTGTAAATACACCTGTACCTGTTGTAAACCATTGGCCGGTGGTGGAGCTTCCTGTTACCGAACCCGTGAGTGATACATTGGCGTTATTAGCGCATACAACTTTATCAGTACCTGCATTGACAACTGCAGCAGGTGTTAATGTGTATACAACGGTATCGGATGTATTCACGCAGGCATTGGTTGAAGTAAGGATGAGAACAACCTTGCCCGCAATTCCATCTGCAACGCTTGCGCTGTATGTTGCATTGAGGTTACTTGTATTAGGTGTAAATGTTCCGGTTCCTGTTGTTGACCAGATACCTGTTGTGGTTCCACCCGTAATTTTTCCCTGTAAAGGTATATTCGCATTGTTCGCACAGAAAATAAAATCTTTTCCGGCAGAAACGATCGGAGGATTTGTCATTGATAATTTAACTGTGTCGCGTACAATACTGCAATTACCGTTGTTAGTGGAAGAAAGGATCAGGAACACCTTGCCCGCAACACTATCAGCAGCGCTGAAATTGTATGTTGCGTTGAGTGTTGTATTGTTAGGAGTAAATGTTCCGGTTCCTGTTGTTGACCAAATTCCGGTTGTTGATCCGGCTGTAACACTGCCGTTCAATACACCGTGTAGATTATTTGAACATAAATTTATATCAGTTCCCGCATCTACGACAGGAGCCGGAGTGATGATAACAGTTAATGATTTTGAAGCCGGACAAGTATTAGTTGCTGTTAATGTAAGTATCACTGAACCAGTAGTTTTATCTAAACTACTTGGAGTATAAGTTGAATTAAGTGTTGTTGTATTCGGACTGAAGGTTCCTGTGCCCGAAGAACTCCATATCCCTGTTGTACCGCTTCCTGAAACAGATCCGTTAAGTACAACAGCCGCATTGTTGGCACAAACAGTTTGATCAACTCCCGCTGTAACTAAAGGTAAAGGAGTGAATGTAATTTTTACAGTATCGTTAGAAGCCGCACAGGTACTGTTATTGGTGCTGGTAAGGAAGAATTTTATAGACCCTGCAACAGTATCAGC
Source organism: Bacteroidia bacterium (assembly GCA_016787005.1). Lineage (GTDB taxonomy): Bacteria > Bacteroidota > Bacteroidia > JABDFU01 > JABDFU01 > JABDFU01. The sequence goes on along the minus strand of JAEUTS010000142.1, from coordinate 2,633 downwards.
AGTTGAAGGAGTATAACCTGCATTCAACGTAGTGTTATTCGGGCTGAATGTGCCGCTGCCATTAGTTGTCCAGCTGCCTGTTCCGCCGCCGCCAACAACGGTTCCGGCCAATGTTACATTATTTCCTTTACAAACAAATTGATCCGCTCCTGCATTGGTGACAGGAGGTTGGATCAAAGTCACTACTAATGAATCTAACCCTGCCGGGCAGCTGCCATTATTAGTTGAAGATAATCTCAATGTTACACTTCCCGCCGTTTTATCTGCTGCACTGAATGTATATGTAGGATTCAGTGTAGTTGTATTTGGAGCAAAGCTTCCTGTTCCGCTGCTGGACCATTGTCCGGTTGTAGTAGTTCCCGAAACAATACCGTTCAATGAAATACTGTTGGTTGTTGCACATAATGTTGCATTAGCTCCCGCAATTACAACAGGCCCTGGTGTAATGGTAATTTTTACGGTATCAGTTACAACGTTACATCCTGCAACTCCTGTGGATGACAGAACCAGCTTAACGGTTTTAGCTGTGGTATCAGCGGTACCTAAATGATAAACTGCACCGAGTGTATTTGCATCAGGTGTAAATGTTCCATTCCCTAAAGTCGACCACTGGCCGGTTCCGGCTCCTCCAACAACTGTTCCTGCCAGCTGTACAGTGCTGTTCGAACAAATGGTCTGATCAATTCCTGCATTAACAATCGGGGCAGGAGTATAGGTGATCTTCATGGTATCCCGCATCGCATTACAAGTTCCGTTATTACTTGACGTGAGGAATAGGAATACTGAACCTGCTGAAGTGTCGGCTGTACTTGGTGTATAGCTGGCATTAAGTGTTGTATTATTCGGGGAGAATGAACCGGTACCGCTTGTGGTCCAAACTCCTGTAGTTGATCCCCCATTTACAATTCCGGCGAGCGCAAGTACAGCATTGTTTTTACAAACCACTTTATCAATTCCGGCATTTACATGCGGAGCATCAGTAATTGTAATCACTATCGATGCAGAATTAGGACAAGGATTTGCTGATGTAAGTGTCAGTGTTACAGTTCCGGCTGCCGTATCCGCGCTGCTTGGTATGTATTTAGCATTAAGCGTAGTTGCGTTAGGTTTAAATGCTCCGGTTCCGCTTGTTGTCCATGTACCTGTTCCGGGCGTGCCTGTTATACTTCCTGCAAGTTGTACAGTATCTTTATTGGCACAAATGGTTTGATTAACTCCTGCATTTACGGTTGGCATATGTAGTAAAGTGATTCTCATCGTATCAGTTACAGCAGCGCAACCTCCGTTATTAGTTGATGTAAGCACCAGTTTTACACTTCCCGCAATTGTATCTGCCGTTGATGGAGTATAAATTGCATTCAGTAATGCAGAGTTATTAAACGTTCCTGTACCGAGGCTCGACCAAATGCCGGTACCTGCACCTTTGATTATACTTCCTGCAAGGGTTGCGGCAGCATTTCCGCAAATCGTCTGATCGGGTCCGGCATTCGCACTTGGGGCACCGGTGATAGTTAATACCATTGCATCGCTTACTGCATTACACAGTCCGTTACCGGTTGATGTAAGCGTAAGTGTAATTGTTCCGGCAGTTGTATCAGCGGCACTTGGTGTGTAAGTTGCATTAAGCGCAGTATTGGACGGTGTAAATGTTCCGGTTCCGCTTGTTGTCCATGTACCCGTTGTTGTTCCGCCGATCACACTACCATTTAAGCTGATCACAGCATTGTTAGCGCATTTGGATTGATCAGGGCCGGCACTTACGTATATGCCCGGGTTAATTGTCAGTATCATTGTATCTGTTACTGCAATACAAGTTCCGTTTCCTGTTGTTGTAAGAACCAGCGTAACCTTTCCTGTTATTGTATCCGCAGCACTTGGAATGTAAGTTGCATTCAACACATTTGAGTTAGGAATAAATGTTCCGCTGCCATTACTTGTCCATGCGCCGCCTGAGGCAACAGTTACAGCTCCTGCAAGTGGAACAGAAGAAGTGTTGGCGCAAACAGTTTGATCAACACCGGCATTGGCAGCTGGTTTCGGGGTAATGGTCAGGGTCATATTATCTGCTGCAGCTGAACACAATCCGTTACCGGTTGAAGTAAGTGTAATTGTAACTGTGCCTGCTAAAATATCGGCAGCGCTTGGTGTGTAAGTTGCGTTTAACGTAATGTTGTCAGGTGTAAATGTTCCGCTGCCGGTTGATGTCCAGATTCCGCCGGCTGCACCAATTACACTTCCCGCAAGTGTTGCTGTAGAAGCATTTGCACAGGTAGATTGATCAGGTCCTGCATTTGCCGAAACAGAGTTGGCGATATTTATATCCATATCATCAGAAGTAGATGAGCAGGATCCGTTCGATATGGTCCATCTTAATGTTGCTGTGCCGACAACTAAGCCTGTAACAGTTGAAGTTGGTGAATTAGGAGAAGTGATCGTTGCAGTACCGCTTACAACACTCCACGTTCCGGTTCCGGCAGCCGGTACATTTCCGGCAAGTATTGTGCCTGTTACATTACAACTGTTTTGATCAGGACCTGCATTTGCAATGGTCGGAAGATCGTAAATAGTAATTACAACATCATCGATGGAAACTGGGCAAATTCCGCTGCTGATAGTCCAGCGTAATGTAACAG
>JAEUTS010000123.1 GCA_016787005.1 Bacteroidia bacterium | reverse complement strand
CAAAATTTATTAGCAGCCTTGACCTTTTGCTTACTTTTGCGTCAAGGCAAAAGTAAAACCCTGTACTTATTACGTATTACCATGCTCAAAAAAGGTTCTCGCAGAAACAAGAAGGCGGTACTTGTATAAAACCCCTGCATTTGCAGGGGTTTTATCATTTTAGGAGGTTTATTCGAAGAACTAATTATCTTACCAACGAAACATTTCCTTTTGTTGCAAAATTATTTCCATCAAGTGTATTCCCCTTTAAATAATAAACAAATACTTCTGTGTTACAAACCTGTCCATTAAACTTGCCATCCCAACCAATAGACAGATTGTTGGTTTCAAAAACCTTCTCACCCCATCGGTTGAAAACCACAAAGCTGAATGATTGAATACATTTTCCTCTTACAAACAAAATATCGTTCTGTTCATCCCCATTGGGAGAGAAAGCTGAAGGAACAAAAATATCACCGCACTTAATATCAACTTCCGTACAAACTTTGTTTGAGCAATTATTACTGTCTGTTAGAATTACACAATAGTTAGTACTTATTACAGGTGATGCGAAAGGATTTGGGCAAGTAGTACAGCTTAATCCAACATCAGGTGTCCACAAAAATGTTCCCATTCCACTTGCAATCAACTGAACACTCTGACCTTCTATTATAGTTCCACCACCTGTTATATTTAAAACGGGATTGGGTTTTACCGTAACGGTTTTTGAGGTCTTGGATGTGCATCCATTCTTGGTTATAGAAACTGAATACGAAGTACTTGTATTTGGTGTTACAGAAATCATTTGTGATGTTTCACCTGTATTCCATTTGTATAGCTGTCCCACCGATGCTGTAAGCGAAGTGCTTTGACCTGAACATATTGATGTATCTCCTGTAATGCTCACCATTTGTTTTAGCAGACATGTCGTAGGTTGAGGAATTTGAACGGGTAATCTTATCGAAGCTCCACCAGGAATTCCACCCATTACAATTGAAGGGCAAAGCATTTGAAATGTACCGTCTATTTGACATATTTTATAAACATTATCAGCATTAAACCCAATTATAGAATTGTAACCACATACAAAAGATGCAGTTGCAGCACCTTCGCAAGTTGGTATTTGATTACTCAAACTGTTGATACTATCCACACTAAGTATTGCTGTATAGGTGCTATTCAAAACCATCTTTATTAATTGTCCACCTGTTGTCATATAAAGGTCGTTGTCATACCAAGTTAAATCACCTGCTGCCTGATATCCAATTGTGTCAATGTAATATGAAGTAGCGTGGATAGTATTTATTCCATAAAGTTTATCCCCATATTCTGCCAACAAAGTAGTATCATTTAATCCAACAAGAGATACTGCTCCAACTCCTGTATTGCCAATTGAAGTTGCATTAGCATTCGTAGTATCAATGTGGTACAATTCTCCCCCAACAATTCCCCATAGTTTTCCATTAGGAGTAAAAGCAATATCTCCAAAACCCTGTCCAGTAGAACCAATAAATTTAGAAGAGCAATTGCTCAGGTTTAGCTTGTAAAGGTCACCGCCAGCAATTGTTACAAAGATTGGCTGTTGTGAATAACCTTGAAGATAAAAAGTCAAGAGAAGTATTGCTATTTTTCGTTTCATTCTTCCCTTTCATGTGTTTAAACAAATTTAGGTGATTTGTTGGACTTATATGGATAGGCTTGGAATGTTTGCTAACCAGCTTGAGGGTAATTTATTCTTGGTCAATAACCTGTAAGCAATGGATAAGCGCTTTAAATCCTCAATAAAATGGTTCGACAATACGAGGTTAAAGGGTACTAAAACGGATAAATTGATATTATTATCAGTTTGTCCGTTTTCATTTTCCATCAAATCCCTTAATAGACTCGCTGTTAAGTCGAAAACGGTGTTAACTTTTGAAGTTCGCTAAGTGTGCTTTTCCAATATGGGCTGACATCAATCAAATCAGAAAGTGACAAGCATCATTTTTAAATCTTGTCCTATATGTGATCTTCGAATGAAAAGATTACAAATGACAAAAAGAATGATTATTAAGAATGTTATACTTGGAATTTGGAGTTGGGCAATTCCGTTTGCTGTCTCTTTTCTTTTTTATAAGCCCGGCGGAGAACTCGTTGTTCCGTATAGTACATTTAAATCAGCCATTATGGTTGTTGGAACAGTTTCAGGATTTTATCTCCTTTCCCGGTATTTCGGTTTTGTCGAAGACCGTTTCATTTTGAATGGGCTTATTGTGGGCTTATCTTGGTTTGCCATTAACATTATTCTTGACACGATAATCCTCATTCCAATGATGAAGACGGGTTTCGCGGATTATTTTATGTCGATAGGACTTGGTTATGTTGCCATTCCTGTTATTAGCACTTCAATGGGTTATTTACTTGAAAAGAAATTAAAAATATAAACCGAGGAGAAAAATTTTGAAAGAGAAATTATTTCATCCTCATGCGGATGTCTTCCTCGGATGGTTTATTTATTTCCTCAACCCATCCCAATAATTTAAAAAACCGGATGATCCAGAAGCCCGGATCGAATTGCCACCATTTAAATCCGAGGTTGGCGGATGTCGGGAAAGCATGATGGTTATTATGATAGCTTTCACCTAATGTTGGAAGGGCCAGCAGTATATTATTACGGCTGTTGTTGGCCTGATCTTTGAATGGCCGGCTTCCGATAACATGACAAACTGAATTAATTATCCATGAGAAATTAGCTACAACAAATAAACGGAACAGTCCACCCCATAGCACCCCTAATAATACACCCATCCATGTTTGGGTAATAAGTCCATTTATCAATCCGGGTATAATTATTCCGCACGCGAGCCAGATGAGATAAGTGGAATCGAAAAACACAACTATTCGGTTTTGTGCCAGGCGTTTTACATTATTTATCCAGTCCGAATTTTTTGTTGATTCCCTGGTTGAATATATCCACAGAAAATGTGCATGTAAAAACTTCATGAGCGCACTTTTATTTTTCGCGCTATCGAAAACAGGAGAGTGAGGATCGTTCTCGTGATCGGCATATTTGTGGTGCGATTTATGTATTGAAGCCCAATATAATATAGGTCCTGCCCCGGATATGGCCGCGAAAAGTGCGAGTATGGCTTGTAATAGTTTACTTGCTTTAAAAGACTGATGCGTGAAATACCTGTGTATGCCAATTTCAATACCAATGGTAGAGATGAGGTAGCCGGACACAAGAAGTATTAATTCCCTGTATCCGCCATAACCATGATAGAGCAGGTAAATGGTGAGACCTGTTCCTAAAGCAAGCAGTGCTGTATACAGAATAAAGCCGCCGCGCATAATGGGTAATGATCTTTCCAGCCAGGTTGTACGGGATGCTGATAATACTCCGTTGGAAGGGAATAATAAATACTTATCAATATAATGGTCCAATATGTTTTTCAGCAGCCAAACGCCGAAGACAACGGCTGTAATATAATAGGGTATATAAAGTACTATTCCCAATGCTAATGCGGCAGCGAGCATCCCCATATAAACACCATGTAGTTTGAATGTACTTATGAATTGATAATAAGGAACAGTTTTCGACGGCATATTTAACTTAATGTTTTTTATTGCTTCTTCTCTTGAATGTTCCTCTTTGATATTGTATTTAAAAGGCATCCATGGTGCGTTCAATAATAATCTGAATAAAAAGGGCCGGAAAAAGAAAAGGTAAAGCCATGGAACAGCTATACTCATTTTTGCCGCGAGTTTAGTGGCATAAAATTCATGATCAACCAGGGTTGGGCGTTTCGCTGAACCCGGGAACCTTCGGGCATGAATTTCTTTATTATAAAAAGTTTCAATGATCTGTTGTTCTTTATTCGGGAGAGAAATCCGTCCGCTGTAAACCGACGCCAGCCACCGGGCCTGAAGTTCACCCATTCCAGGAATTGAACCTAAAATTGGGCGTGCAGTACCAACAAAAGCAAGTGTCGGATCGTTGTGGTCGAAGACCATATCGTATGTTTTCCAGATATCGAAACCATTTTCGAGAAACGAATAATTGGGCATATAGCCGGAACAGTCAATGATAAGGTCGACACATATTTTTTTACCCTCTTCCGAATAAATAGCATCTCCTTCTATTTTTTTAATTCGGCCAAAAGGAGTTATTTTTCCATCATGCACATCTATAATACCATTCATCGACTTTGTTACAAAGTCTGTCATCCACGTATGTTTAGGCGCCCACTCTTTAACGCCGCTTCCGCCAATTCCCCAAACAAACCCGATTATTTTACCCACATAAGCTCTTCCAAGATCTTCAAACATTAAGAAGTTCGACATGATAGCCCTTATCCCCGGCACCATAAATTCATCAGCCGCCGAATTTCCGCCGATCAGTTTTCCGGCGAACCATTGTGAATCGCTTCCGCCCCAGTACACTTTTTTACCAATTACTTCAGCGCACTCATGCGCGATGTCGGCTCCGCTTTCGCCAAGACCAACAACAGCAACAGATCCGTAATTGGCAAGTATAGTTGAATTTTTGTATTCTGAACTGTGAATTACTTTTCCGGTAAAATGTTCGTACTTGCTTGCAAAGCCAATAGGTTTCGCTTTTTGATTCGCGCCTGCGGCTCCAACGATCGCGTCGAACTCTTCACTGAATTCTAAACCGTCTTTGTGGCCTTTCACAACCCATTTATCTCCTTGTTTAAAAGCTTTTTCAATAACAGTATTGTAATGAATATTTTCCGACAATTTATATTTGTCAATATACGTCCCTATAAAATCCAATACATACTGTCGGTGAGGAAAGTAAACAGATTCCTTAGGTATAGGGTGATCGGAGGCATGTAAATAATTTTTTGAAGAGGAAGCATAGGCCCTTTCGGCAACGCCTACTTTCCTGTCGCTGTCAAATTTCCATATTCCCCCGGGCGCCGACATCTGTTCAAATAATTTTACTTCTATACCTGATTCTTTTAACCACTTGCCGGCGTATATTCCATTCCATCCGGCTCCAATAACCGCTACCTTTTTAACGTTCATTGTAATGGGTTTTCTGTATTGAAAGAGCAATACAAATAATTGCATAGGTGCAATTAGCAGAAATGTGAACAATAAAATATTTGTTGGTGTGTCGGCAACAAAAATGCTGATCACAGCAAGACCAACTGATAAGTAGCCCCACCACAGGACACCAAAAGCAAGTAGTTTGGTAATTATTCCGCTCTGCAGGATATTTAAAGGCAAACTGAATATTTGCAGCAGTTTGTGTTTGAGCAGGAAATAATCATAAATAAAAAAAGATCCGGCAAAGAAAATGATCCTCAGGAATGGGTGATCAAAAAGATAAATGGCAATACTCCAAACAGTTCCATGAAGTATGGAAATGCCGAGCGGCACATAAGGTTTTTCATTAAAACTCCTGAATATAAATTTAACATTGTTTTTAAAAAACGTGTTCTGTCCGTTAAACCAGGGCATCCATAAGCCCCACAATGCAGGGATCAGAAAATCTTTTCCTGACAGGTCGATAAAATGCAAATAAAATGCGGATGCAAACAGAATGATGGGAACAAAATATAATAATGTCCACCTTGCTTTATGTTTTTCCCATATTATCATAGTTTCATTTCGCGATTATATTAAAATGTATATCACGTTAAATATACCCTAAATTTTGCATGTAAATATTGGGAGGGAAGATTGAAAATAGTTTAAACCTGCCGGTTTGGTTTTGTGAAATTTCAGATTTTTCGTGATAGCTCTCTTGTTTATTTGAAAAGCCCGGAGTATTTATGAGCTATGGTTTATACCCATCTGTAAGCGTTTCCATAAAGGCAACGATGTCTTTTATTTCCTGTTCGGTTAACTTAAGGTTGCCTAATTCATCCTTGTTAACGTTTTCTGCAACCTCCGGTGGTCCGAATTTTCCGGAATCACGTTCATTATAAAATCGTACAGTTTCCTCAAGAGTTTTAATAACTCCATTGTGAAAGTAGGGTGCAGTAATGGCAATATTTCTTAAAGTTGGAACTTTGAATTTCCCGTTTTCTGATTTTTGTTTTAAAATGGCTCCGAGGCCCATGTCGCACATACTGCTGTCTTTGCACAGCTTCATTATTTCAGGGTTTGCAGGAAGGCCTACATTATCATATGTAAAATCGGTAAATAAAATGGCATTGGTATACTTGGCAGGTTTTGAAGGGTGACATGCGGCGCAATTTCCTTTAGCCGAATCTTCAAACAATTTTAATCCTCTTGTTTCCTGCTCAGTTAGTTTGGCTTTACCCTTTAAATAGTAGTCGAACTTTGAGGTGAATGGGCTTACCTCTTTGGTTTCTTCATATTCTTCTAAAGCATCAGCCGCATATTCAAATGCTTTGTTGACATTATCAAGCGAGTTGCTGCCATAAATAGATAGGAACAGGTCTTTGTAATCGGCTTTTTTTATATGTTCAACAACCGCTTCTGCAGTATTATTCATTTCTACGTGATTTAATAAGGGCTGAATCGTCTGTTCAGAAAGTGTGGCAGATCTTCCGTCCCAAAATAATCCTCCGACATATGTTTTCTCAGTTGAATCGTAGTGGAAATAGGGTGTAAACGCAGCGTAGGCCACCGAAGGAGCGTTGCGGTTTCCAAACAATGTTTTGATAGCACCGGCGGAAACGGGAAGTGTTCCGGGGTCGACAAATGCTTTGCCCGATGCGTGACAGCTTGCACAGGATTGCCCCGGTGGATTGGAAAGGTTTATATCAAAAAATAATTTTTTGCCGAGCGCTTGAACCGGGTTTAGGATTGTATCACATGCAATTGAAGCAGAGATTCCGGTTGGATCAGCCGGGCCGTTATTGTTGCTGCATGAAAGTAACCCCAAGGTACTAAAGCCCACCAAAAATAAAACGCAGCGATGTATAATGGCATTCATTTTAGTAGATATCTGAAGCATAGCGAATATACGATATTGAGGAATGAAATTTTAGCGCAACAATAATTATTTTTTGAATTGTAACGGATGATTTTTGCTCAGTGCCTTTTTCGACATGATATTTCATTGATTTTAGGGGTTTTGGGAAATTCCCGGATCAAATTCGTTCTGTTGCGTTTGTAAGTTAAATACGCTAAATTTAAGATTCTCATGGAGCGATTTACTTAATAGGGCGCCTTTTGACAGTGAGTAAAATGAATTACCAATGATACCTATTGTATCGCAAACACAAATGAATATCATAGGTGTTCCGGGTCTGCCGGCAGGCGGGCATCTGGTAATCGGAAACTCTAAAAATATATACGGATGAAAAGCCATATACTATTCCTGTTTTCGGTATTGATAGTTGCATCAGTCATTTCCTGTAAAAAAGAAGATAAGGATGATCAACTAAAAGATCAGTTTGATCGAAAGGCTATGTTGGAAAATATAGGTAACAACATTATTGTCCCAAATTATTTATCGTTGAAGACAAAAATTGCTGCATTGGAAACAGCAGTCACAGCATTCAGCGGCAACAGCGATAGTGCTAACCTTGTTAATGTTCAAAACTCATTTAAAGAAGCTTACCGTTCCTGGCAATTGTGTTCTGTTTTTGAGTTTGGCCCGGCTGATCAGGAGATGTTGCGTGCTAATCTCAATACATTTCCAACAGACACGTCAAAGATCAATTCAAACATTGTATCAGGTACGTATGACCTTACTGCTGTTGCTTCCAGAGACGCAAAAGGCTTTCCTGCTTTGGATTATCTTTTCTTCGGTACGGGAACAGGTTTTAATGCTATTCTCGCCACTTATACGACAGATTCGAAAGCAGCTGGCAGAAGAAATTACATGTCCGCCTTGATGAGCGAAATTAAAACTAAAGTGAATGCCGTGTATAATGCCTGGACAGCAGCCGGGGGAAATTACATTGCCACGTTTGCAGCCAATACCGGTTCGGGTGCTGGTAGTTCCATCGGTATGTTGGTAAACCAGATCGTTTTTGACTGGGATATTTTAAGAAACGGACAGATCGGAATTCCTTTGGGAAAAAAAACACTTGGAACTCCTTTACCTGAAAAAGTTGAAGGGTATTACAGCAAAATATCTGTTGAGTTGGCGTTAAAACATTATAAAGCCATTGAGGATCTTTTTTCGGGCAAAGACGGATCCGGGAACGACGGGAAGGGAATGGATGATTACCTCACCTATTTTGATGCTCACCCGTTGTATACAAGCGGATCGCTTTCGGATGCTATTAAAGCACAATTTACGTTAGTTGGAAATAAATTACAACTTATTCCTGATCCTTTATCAGGTACTATTCTTACAAATTCTGCCCTTGTAGAAAACGCGTATATTGAAATTCAAAAAGCATACATTTTACTTAAAACCGATATGCCTTCGGCTATGGGATTAACCATAGACCAGGATCCGGACGGGGATTGAAATTTGTAGCACATTTTTCAAAATACCTTTATTAAGGTATTGTCGCATTTTATTTATCAATCTATTTTTGTCTCGTTATCTAAATAATTTTAATATACATAAAGATGAAAGCAAATTTTAAAAAAGCGATTCTGTTGTTGCCGTTAGCAAGTGTAGTTTTGTTTTCCTGTAAAAAGGATAAATCGGCAGATCCTGATCCAACTCCCGGATATAACATACCTACCACGTATAACTTTGCTTCAGCAAGTTTTACCACTTCCCAACAGCGAATAGCAATGTTGGCTGAGCTTACAAATTACATTAAAACTACACATTCCAATACTGTTGCTCCGGTGTTAGATGCTCAAAAGCTAAAGGATATGTATGTAAATATCAATAACCTTTTTATTGATACGACTCTTAATATTAGTGGTATACAATTAAAAGATAAAACAAGCAATGCATTTGGCCTTCAGGCCGAGTTGGAAGCCAATTTTACCGATGCCGTTACTGCCAGTCAAAATGCCGCTGTAAGCCCAACAACAACAACAGCATCAAATGGTGTAGCCGGTAAAATGATATCAGGTACTAGATATATTCTTGTTGATACAGCCGGAATTGAGTATAAAGAGTTTGTTGAAAAGGGAATCATGGCAGGAGTTTTCTATTACCAGGCCACTACCCTGCTAAATACCATCAGTACTTTTGATAATTTAACAGTAACCGGGGGCACAACAGCACAGGAACGTGCATGGGATGAAGCATTTGGCTATTTTGGTGTTCCGGTTGATTTCCCTACAAATATAACGAACCTAAAAAATTGGGGAAGTTATTGTAACTCCGTGAGTATTTCTTTAGGAGGCACTACTACTGTAAATGCCACCATTATGAATGCATGGTTAAAGGGCCGGGCGGCAATCAGTAACAAAGACGATGCCGGTCGTAATGCCGCACGGGATATTATTGTAAAAACATGGGAAAAAGTGGTGGCGGCGCGTTTCATTACTTATGTGAAAGGGGCAAAATCAAAGATCGGTATCGAGCCTGCTACAGTTAACCATAATTTATCGGAAGCGATTGGTTTTATCCGTGCATTCAAATACAATTCAGCAAAAACTATTTCAGATTCAGACATTGATTTGCTGCAAAACTATTTTGAGACCGGGGGTTCTGTTAATCTTCATACATTTAGTACCACAAACCTGGATAATGCGATAAATAAAATGGCGTTCCTTTTTAATTTAGACGCGAGTTTGCTTTAATACTTTAACAAAAATAAATCAGTATTTAATACGGTCGGTCTTTGAGTCGGCCGTGTTTTATTAAAATTATTCGGATGATCAGACGTAAATTTATATGTAGTATTTGTCTGGCGTCTATTGTCTTGTTTCTTGTTCAATGCAAAAAGAAAAAGGATGACACTATTCCTGAAACACCCTTTGACAGAGCTGGGATGCTTGCAAATATTGGCGAAAATGTGATCATTCCTGCATACGCAGATTTAAAAGTATCGGTCGATAGCCTTCAATATTTTACCAATTTGTTTGTAGCTGCTCCTTCATTGACCGACCTGTCGAATCTCCAGGTGTGGTTCCTGAAGGCCTACTCCCGTTTTCAATGGGTGTCAGCATTTGAATTCGGGCCCGCTGAAAGCGAATTGATTCGTGCCAATTTCAACATTTTCCCTTGTGATACATTGCAGATAAATAGTAAAATTGCGGCAGGAGATTATAATCTTTCCACAGCTGCTGATCTTGACGCGAAAGGATTTCCGGCCGTTGATTTTTTACTGTATGGAAGCACCCA
>JAEUTS010000086.1 GCA_016787005.1 Bacteroidia bacterium | reverse complement strand
CTTAAAGTGAACGAAGTTTCAGATATTTTTGAAACACAATACGGGTATCACATCATTTTACTAAGGGCAAGAAGGGGTGAAGAGGTTGATGTTTGCCATATTCTTATTATTCCTAAGTAAGCTAGCCAATCATGGCACTTTTACAGGTGATAAAGCATCGAAATTCTAAGCCCTGCATTCCATAAATTTTCCTTAACGGTTGTATTAAGTAGTGGCAAAACCCCATATTGAAAATAAGGTTCTGCACGCAAGCTCATTCTGCCATGAAGTTTATTTTCCAGACCTATACTGATCATGGGGGACAAATTTATTTTATTAAAATTTGTTGATATGTTGAATGTACCTTGACTACTGTTTCCATACATATCAGTTAAATCATCCCTTGAAGTTGTCAATACAAGCGCATTTATGACAAGGCCGAGACCTGTTATAAATCGAATCTTTCCTTTTCCACAAATAAAATTTACCTTAACAGGAATATCTAAATAATAAAAATTATAGATGATTTGCTCTGCTAGCAAAGCGTTGGAAGAGCTGCTTGCCGGAACGATTTGTGGCAAAGGTGTGTAAGTATTACCGTAATTACTCCGGTAGCCTTTATTGGTATATAGAATACCCATTTCAAGTTCTACCAGATCCGAGGCTTTATATATACCTCTAATACCTATACTGTAGCCAAATTTTGGTTTTTCAATCTGATCACGAAAACTAATACCGTACGAAGAATAAATGGCATCACTTTTCAAAGCACGGTAACAATAATCAGGAGAAAAACATACACCAATTAATATTTTTTTATTTTTTGACAGAGTATCTGTTACACCGGAAATTTGCGCAAAAGAAAACAGGGTAAATATCAGTGAAATAGAAGTGAAAATTTTTTTCATTCTCATTGCAAGAAGTGTCGGGTTTATACCGCCAATTTTATCACCCCCAACTCCTTCCCAACTTTCTCAAATGCCGCAATGGCTTTATCCAGATGTTCTTTTTCATGTGCTGCAGAAAGCTGTACGCGAATGCGCGCCTGCCCTTTAGGCACAACAGGGAAGAAGAAGCCGATAACATAAATGCCTTCTTTCAATAATCTGTCGGCAAAGTCTTGTGAGAGCTTCGCGTCATACAACATAACAGGCACAATTGCGGAATCGCCGTCTTTAATTTCGAGTCCGGCTTTTTTTATGCCTTGTTTGAAGTAGTTCACGTTCTTTTCCAGTTTGTCGCGCAGGGTGGTTGTTTCACTCAGCATATCGAATACTGCAATTGAAGCACCAACAATATGCGGTGCAAGTGAGTTGCTGAATAAATAAGGACGTGAGCGCTGGCGCAGTATCTCAATAATTTCTTTACGGCCGGTGGTAAAGCCGCCCATAGCGCCACCCAGGGCTTTCCCGAGGGTTCCGGTTATTATATCAACGCGGCCAATTACATTTTTCAATTCAACAGTACCGCGGCCTGTTTTGCCGATAAATCCGGTAGCATGGCTTTCATCAACCATTACCATCGCATTGTATTTTTCGGCCAGGTCGCAGATCTTATCCAATGGTGCAACAAATCCATCCATTGAAAAAACGCCATCTGTAACGATCAGCCTGAAACGCTGTGCTTGTGCCTTTTTGAGCTGTTCTTCCAGATCAGCCATATCAGAGTTCTTGTAACGGTAGCGTTGGGCTTTACATAGGCGAACACCATCAATAATGGAGGCATGGTTCAGTTCGTCAGATATGATAGCATCTTCTTCGCCCAGCAGGGCTTCAAACACTCCGCCATTCGCGTCGAAGCAGGCGGCATAAAGGATAGTGTCGTCCGTACCTAAAAACTTTGCGATCTTGCTTTCCAGCTCTTTGTGTATATCCTGCGTGCCGCATATAAAGCGCACGCTCGACATGCCATAACCGCGTGAATCAAGGGTTTTGTGAGCTGCTTCAACCACTTTGGAATGAGATGATAATCCGAGATAGTTATTCGCGCAAAAAATGATCACATCCTTTCCGCCAACTTTCACCACAGCGCCCTGCTCGCTCTCAATTATACGTTCGCGTTTATACAAACCATTATCTTTTATGGTTTGAAGTTCTTTTTCTAAATGATTTTTGAATGATCCGTACATATTAAATGGGTTAAAAAGGTTTAAGGTTAAATGTTCAAACCGTTTGTTAAAGTTAACTTTCTGTCAGAAATAATTACAAATGCGTTAATAAAAAAGTCCTGCAAACTACAGGACTTTTTTATTAATAAAGAAGAAGTGTTATGGAAAAATGCCTCTTTCCTTATAGGCGCTTTCCAGGCGTGAAATTGCTACAATATATGCTGCCGTGCGTAGATCGGTTTTATAAGAAGCAGCAGTTTTGCTTACGTTAGTGTAGGCTTCAACAACTTTCTTTCTTACTTTCTCAATTACTTCGTCCAATTCCCAATATTCGCTTCGTTTGTTCTGAAGCCATTCAAAGTAGCTGCCAATTACGCCACCTGAATTACATAAAACATCAGGGATTAAACCAATGTCGCGTTGTTGGAGTATTGTGTCAGCCTCCGGACTGGTGGGTCCGTTAGCGCCTTCTGCAACAAGTTTTACATTTAATAAGGGCGCTGTTTCAATAGTTATCTGGTTGCTTAAAGCGGCAGGTATAAAGATATCCGCCTTAGTACTTAAAAATTCTTTATGAGTAATTGCAACGGTATTTGGGAAGCCGGTAATTTTTCCACCGTTCTTTTTCGCAAATTCAATTAGATCATCAGGGTCAATTCCTGAGGCACTGTAGATAATACCACTTACATCTTCAACTGCTAAAAGTTTTGATCCTTTTTCTTTCATGAAGTGAGCAGACCAAGAGCCTACATTTCCAAAGCCCTGCACAATAAATGTAGCTTTAGTCAGATCTAACTTATTGCTTTTCGCCCATTCGTTAATGTTGGTGACTACTCCGAATCCTGTTGCCCTGTCGCGACCAAGTGTTCCGCCGCAATTGAGCGGTTTTCCGGTAACAACATGTAAACAGTTATTGCGTTCACCTTGTGAACGTGTTGTAAGATAGGTATCAAGTATCCAAGCCATTGTTTGTGGCCCGGTGTTTACGTCAGGAGCAGGGATATCGTATTCCGGTCCAATGTTGTTTCCTAAAGCGTAAGTAAACCTGCGGGTAATACGTTCAAGTTCATTCTGTGAATATTTAGCCGGATCAATATGGATACCACCCTTAGCACCACCGTATGGAAGGCCTGCAAGAGCTGTTTTCCATGTCATCCATGTTGCCAAAGCCTTGGCATCGTCAAGGTCAACAGAAGGATGGTAACGCAACCCACCTTTATATGGGCCTAAAATATTATTGTGTTGAACCCGGTAACCAGTAAACATTTCAATTTTGCCATCGTCCATTTTTACAGGGAAGTGAACAACAATTTCGTTAGCAGTTTCAGAAAGAATATTTCGAATTCCTGAATTTAATTTCATTAAATCAGCAGCCTTGTTAAACTGCACTTGTACATCTTCATAAAGTGACTTATGCGCTGTTTTCATATCCTGTAAATTTTATGTTACGGGTTAGTTTTTAATAAACGAGGTCATAAAATTACATTTTTTAAAGGAAAAGCAATGTAGTTTTTTGGAAAATCGTTGATAATCAATAGTTTTATTTATTCCTGAAATCAACCTGATGGAGCTTTGAAATATGCCGACCAGATGGGGATAATGTATGATATAAAAACTTGTAAGGAAAAATTAATCGAAAAACACACAGAATTTGAAAAAAATCCATTTATTATAAAATATTTCATACTCCCGTATGCATAAAAAAGCATTTGATTATGGTAGAGAATTGTCAGACGCATCTTTTTTTTAGCCTATTTTCAGTGAACGCATGGAGATGGAACCTGCAGTAGTCCTTGCATTAAAGAACTTTACGGATTCGCCTTTGTTTTGGAGAGCCAATGAATATAAAAGGGGCAAATAATGCTCATTTGTGGGTACTGCAAGCTGCGCAATTTTGCCCAATTTTTGATAGTCTACAACCGATTGATAATCACCTTTTTCAAT
Organism: Bacteroidia bacterium; assembly: GCA_016787005.1. GTDB lineage: Bacteria > Bacteroidota > Bacteroidia > JABDFU01 > JABDFU01 > JABDFU01. Next base: position 6,353 of record JAEUTS010000086.1, on the reverse strand, counting down.
GAAGGATTTGATTTTTTCGTCAAATTCAACGGCCCAGTCGAAAGCTTTATCGGTAAATTCGAACAGTCCCAAATTGTGAACGATATTGCCGCTACCTATAATAAGCACGCCCTTTTTACGCATTGCTTTCAATTCATTGGCCAGTTCGAAATGGTATTGCGGCGGTTTGGTATAGTCAAGGCTTAATTGAAAAGTTGGAATATCAGCTTTTGGGAACATAGGCAATAATACACTCCAGCAACCATGATCAAGTCCCCATTCGTAATCCAGTCCGACCTTTGTTTTGGTTATAGTGGTTGTAGTTTCTTTTGCCAGCTCAGGGGCACCCGGCGCGGGATACTGAGTCTGGAACAGCTTTTCAGGGAATCCTCCAAAATCATGTATTGTTGGCGGTTTGGGCATGGCCGTAACCATAGTTCCCGAAGTTTGCCAGTGTGCCGAAACACATAAAATAGCTTTTGGTTTTGATAAAGATTTTCCCATGTCGGCCCAACCGCGGCTAAACTCATTTTCTTCAATGGCATTCATGGGATTACCGTGTCCTACAAACAATGCTGGCATTAATTCATCTGTTGGATTGAGCTGGTCGGTAGCTTGTTTGAAATCTTTAATTGTTTGCATAGTGAGAGGAACCGCTAATGTGTTTTTGATGAAGGTACGCCTGTCCATACTTAAAGTTACTAAAAAAGGAGATGTCTTTAACCTTTCAAAATTGCGTCAACAGTAGTTTGTGCTGTTTCCATAGCACCATGCACGGTAGCAAAATGACCTTCGTGCATGGCCTCGCCCGCAAAATAGAGTTTATTGTCAACAGGTAGTGCCGCGGTGCTCCTTGCATTTAATGATCCAAGGGTTGGATAGGAGTATGCGCCTCTTATATATGGTTGTTTGAACCAATCCATTATATATGAATCAATCAGTGTGCGTGAAGCTGCAGTTGATCCGAAAATTTTATCTATTTCTTTTACTGCAATTTTAACAGCTTCCTTATCTTCAAAACTCAGGTGTTCGGCATTCTCCCCATTTGTAAAAGCTGTCAATACATTATTATATGTACTGCGACCGGATCCGGAGGGGTAAAATTCAGATACATAGCCCGGACCATAAATAGATGCTGTATCATCTTTCCAGAATTTTTTGCTGAATTTCAGAATTATTTTCATGCCGGCACCCATGCCTATTTTTGAAAACGCAGCAGTTTTATCTACAGGAAGGGCGGGGGTAAATTTAATGTCGTTTGACTTTAAGATTGTTATAGGTACGGTAATGATAATTTTATCAGCAGTATAAGTGCCCCCGTTTTTATCTGTAACAGTAATTGTAGTGCCCGTATGATCGATTCCGGTTACAGGAGTGCTCAGCTTTATTTTAGGTAATATACTGCTGCATTTTTCTTCAAATACGGAAAGTATGGATCGTCCGTTCAAAAGAAAATTGTCGCTGCCCGCAATCCAGCGTTTTTCCAGGTCTTTGAGGCCCGCCATGCTTAAGCGGCCTACAGAAGTGCCGTGTTTATTGCCAACAAGCGCATTATAGATGTGAGCCACACGGGGGGATAATCCATGCTGCATTGCAAACTGTTCAGCGGTCATATCAGGTCCGGAATAATCTGCATATGTTTCAGTAAGTGCGAGTACCTGTTTAAAATCTTCATCTTCTTCGAGCTGACTTTCCGTATTAAGAAAACCATCGAGGGAATAATAATCTTCACCTTTATTGGTAACAAAAGGCACTTTTGAATTTTTAACCAATTCATAAAAAGCAGAGCGCTTGCCATGCACTCCTTCGGCTCCAAGTTCGACCGGAAAATCGGAAAAGTCTTTTAATGATCGTATACGTCCGCCATACATATCGGAAGCTTCCAGTATTGCAACATCCACTCCTTGCTCATTCAATAAGTATGCGGCATAAAGTCCTGCCGCTCCCGCTCCGATAATAATTACTTTCCCTTTAAAAGTATCCGGGTAAATTTTTTTCGAAGCATTTATCAATTGAGCAAAGGCGGGAGAGAGAAACATTCCTCCTGCGCCCCAAAGTGAGTAACGTATAAAATCTTTTCGCTTCATAAAGTCATATCCTGCAAGGGGCTATCATTCAACAAGTATACCTGTTTTACTCAAAAACAGGTGTAAATGTTGCACAATTAATTAAAATAAAAAAGCGGGAAGTAAATGGAATGGGCGAATTCTGAATTATTAAGGAATATTTGGTGAGGTAAGACAAATTACAGGCGTAATTCAGCGTTCAATAACCAGTTTTGTCACTTGTTTACCAAGGGGGGATTGTAGTTCAGCCAGGTATAATCCATTTCTGACCTCAGGAATTTTAATTGTTGTTTCAGCCGGATCCAGATCTTTTTTGTACACCAATTGTCCTTGTATATTAAAGATACTTATTGTCCGGAAACCTTGTGATCGCTGATCGGAAAAAATTGTAAATGTTCCGTCGGAAGGATTCGGATAAACTCTGAAAATAGTACTTAACCTATTGTTCGTGTCATTGATCGACAATGGGAAATTGTCATCACCTGAAAAAATACTTGTCTGCCCCATATACTCTACGAGGAACAACAGGTTGTCCTTGCAATAAAGATCCTGCGGACCCCATTGATTGCTGAAAACAAACTCGCTTCCATGCATGTAATACCCGGATTGCACGATTGCTGATTTTTTGAAAGCATATAATCCATTTTCGTGATAACTTACATACAATGCGAACGAATCGGCTGCCATATGCTTTGGGTTGGCGACAGGCAATGCAGTTAGTGTGCCAATCTGAACCAATTGGGTGCCTGTAAAATGGTATTTGGCAAGCCCGCCTCCAAGTCCCGTGATGTATGCATATACAGTGTCTTTATATTCGGTAACTGAAGTAAAATCATTGAATGTATTATTTGGAGGAGGAATAGTAGCCAGTTTTTGTAAATTATTATTCAGGTCGAGAACAGACAATGAATCTTTGGTGCTCACAAATAATTTACCCGTTTTATTCGCGAAAATATCAGTCATATTATTCAGAACAATGGACTTTTCAACTACAGGACTAAGCGGGTTCATAACATTTATGAGGTAAAGTGTCAATGTTAATCCGGATTTCTGGAACACAGCTACTTTGTCATTCGACACATATGCCTTCGGATAATCATTGGTAAGACCTGTGCCAAGCTGAATGGAAGCTACAAGTGAAAGTGTATTGGGGTTGAAAACTCTGAAATCATCTCCGGTATAGTAAAGTCCGAAAATATAATTTCCATTCTTCGAGAACCTGGTTTTAAAACAAAAACCGGTATCAACTTTCGAATTGATAAGTATTGGTGAACTGAGATTGGTAATGTCGTATAGTTTAAATCCGAAACCTTCCTGAGCCACAACTAATTTATTGCCATACTTATCACTGCCCAGGTTCCAGCCTCCGGTGCGTGTGTTGCCAAGATCAACTTCATTGTAAATATCATTTATGTCAAGAGTTTTGATTCCATACCACTCGGAAGCGATGTGCATTTTTTTGTTGTCAATGGCGGCATCAAAGTGCCATAAGCCCCCATAAACACTGTTAAGCAAGTGGATGTTGGAAGGATTGGAACAATCATAGATATAAGTGTGGCCGGTAAGCGGATCGCCGGATTTGTAGTTCATGTCAAGCGCGGATTGTGTGGCTACATATATTGTATCGTTCCTGATTTCCGCGTTCATAGGTTGCGCCACCGCGAGAAAATAAATACCGGGTAATGTATCACGGTATACTTCAACAGGAACCGACGGATTTGTAATATCGAGCGAATAAAATAGTCCGGAAGGATCCAGTCCGAGAGATGCGTAAGATTGTGTTCCGCCAAGTACATGCATCAGGTTTGTATTTTGTCCGAATACCACATCTTCGGGGTCACAGTATGTTTGTTGTTTGAAGGAGAGTTGTGTTAATGTTTTGGCGTTGTATAAATAAACCCCGTCAACAGCATTGCCTGGGCTATACGCCACGGTAAAGGCCAGCAAATTGCCTTTTACCGCAACTCCCCGTATACGGGTATTTCCTGTTTGCGCTGCAATGTTTGTAATCAATTGAAGTGAAGTGCCATTATCTTTAAAAACCGCCACCTTTGTTTTAAATGCCGCGAAAATGGTGTCGCCATAAAATGCTACATCATAAGCGGCTTCAGTGAGACTGGACGGAACATATTTCGCTACCAGTTGCGGCTGTGCCGGATTGGTGAGGTTCCATTTAGAAAGCCCGGCATGATTTGCCGAAATATACATACTGCCTTTGTAAACCTGAATATTGTCGATGTTGGATGTAAATCTATACTCAAATAATTTAATGTAAGGGGGTGATCCGGTTGATACATTATAAACAAGTAATGTATTGCCGGCCCCCGCGTAGAGGTAATTATTGTAATAACAAACTTCATAACAGGCAGCGCCCGTTGTTGCTGATATAAAAGATAATTTGTTTTGTGCGACAGATAAATTTATCGCAATCAAACTGAACAGGCAAACTAATAAATGTTTTTTCATTACATAAGAGGGTCGGAAAATATTATCCAATTGCTAATGTATGAAAATAATATGGTGTAAGTCAAGACAGCACAGGGCGAAAGCCGTATGTCATTATTCAAATTCCATTCAGCCATTCCAGGGCTTTTTCTTCAGATAAAAAGAATCGGGTGGGAGAAACCGGTTTCCCCAGCCGGATATATAGATTTACGAAGAACATTGCAATAAGGTTACGGGTAATTATAGCTGTTGCCATTCTTGCTCCTGATTGTTGTATAGCATATTTTCGGGCTTCCGGCGTAGTAGTAAAATAGTTTCTTATGTCAACCAACACCCTTGGTTTTTTATCAGAAGTAAGCCGGTTTGCCACTACATAATGATTTTTAACATCCTCCAATCCCAAATTTACATTGTTTGGAATAAGGATACGCAAAATATTGGTCTCTTCGTTGTACCACATTTGGGCAGTGGCAGTCCATGCTTCTTTCATTGTGGGGGCTTTGTGCAAAAAGAGCGCAAACTTCGCGCAAATCAAGACCAAAGCCAAATTGACTTATTAAACGGCAGGTTTGGGTGATTAAACGGCAGCTTTTCGCAGGAAGTATGGATAGGGATGTGAATCCTGTATCCTGATTTATATGATCTTATTTTAACATGGTTCCACCGTTATTCGAAGCTGGTTTTTTAATGCCGGTATATATAACTCCCATTTCTATTGCGCCCCGACTTCCTGCATAAGCTTTAAGCGGACTGGTAACTATATCATAGCTCATTCGAAAAGTGCTGGCGCCTTGTTTAATACCGAGGTGTATTACTAAAGCATCCTTTACTCTGTATGCAAAGCCGCTTACTAATTCATAATTGGTGTTCTTTAAATTATAATAGGCAAGTATTCCTATGTTGAATTCATGTGCAGCGCCCTGATACATGAACAGGAAGGAAGGTTGCAGATTTAGCATCGGATTAATGTGAATGTCAGAGCCGACATTTATGTTAAAACGCATGGGCATGCGATAGGGGATACCTATGGTTGACTGGTCGGGCCTGTTCAGGTGATTGATGGATAGCCCGGCAAACGGATTGAATTTTTTATTCTGATCACGATACTTGTAATAGATACCCACATTTGCATCAAATTTCAAGAGGCTAAATTTCTTAAAAGCCTCCCCATTATCTGTTGTAGCGTCTAATCCGCGATCGGAAAAATATTGTGTGGAGAACAACAGGTCGTTGTCACTGTATTTTTTATTCATCATTCCCAATTGTATTCCGGCAGTTAAGAAGTGATTTTTACTTTCATCGCTGGTAATGCGATAGGAGCCGCCGACAATAAATCCAAAGGCATTGTAATTACTCATTCCTGCAAGGTTGTCGATAAGGTATCCGCCTACACCAAAGCGTTTAATGGGTTTGTCAAAAGCAATCGATGCCGTAGTGTAAGGTTTACTTTGTAGTTTTTGCCATTGTGAACGGTAGTTAGCCAATATCCTGAAATCGCCTGCTTCGCCCATATACATACCTGCAAGGGCAGGGTTCATATAAACAGGAGCAATGTCATATTGAGATAAGTGATAATCTTGCGCAACACTGTAGCTGCCCGCGGCAAGCATACAGATCGCAGTAACAATAATTTTTATGAATGTCTTTTTCATGGCTTTGCAGTTTAAATTACCTGATCAATGTTACGTCACCTGAAAAATTAAATTCCTTTCCGTCAATAGTTTTGCCCTTGGCGGTGAATATATATACCCCCGCAGGTTGGTCAATGCCGCTATACTTTCCATCCCACGCACCTTTTGGATCAGTTGAGTCATATACCAGGTTACCCCATTGATTATATATTTTTAACTCAACAGTGAGGAA
>JAEUTS010000303.1 GCA_016787005.1 Bacteroidia bacterium | reverse complement strand
TATGAATCGAATTCCTATGCGGTAGAAGCCGCATTGAAATCTATTAATCTGAAAGTGAAAAACAGGTTTTTGGTAAAAGACATAGAAAAGGAAGTATATAAGGCAATAAAAAAAGCTATAAAAACCTCAGATATAGTTCTGATAACAGGAGGTATTTCAGTGGGGGATTATGATTTTACAGAAAGATCACTGAAAAGGCTTGGGGTAAAAAATATTTTTTATAAAATAAAGCAAAAGCCCGGGAAACCTTTGTTTTTTGGAAAATTTAAAAGGACTTTGATTTTTGGTCTACCCGGTAATCCCGCAGCTGTGTTAAGCTGCTTTTATGAATATGTATATCCGGCAATAAAATTATTGGAAGGATTTAAAAATGTTTCTTTGCCACAAATTCAATTACCGATTTCTATTGATTATACTAAAAAGAAGGGCCTGTCCTTTTTTCTGAAAGGTAAAATATCGGACAACTCTGTTATTCCTCTTGAAGGTCAGGAATCATTTATTTTAAGCTCGTTTGCAATAGCTGATAGTTTAATTTATTTACCGGAGGAATGTGAAAACATAAAAAAGGGAGAAATGGTGGAAGTTCATAAGTTGCCGGGCCTGTGATAAAATTGAAATATGACCGAAATCATTTTATTCTGATGGTTGAATTTGAACCTTTGTAAGGTAATCTGTAAAAGATAATGACATGTTTTCAGTTAAGGGAAGTATTTGGATAGAAAGTAATAAGGGGGCCTTTATAGGCATGGGAAGGGTAATATTGCTTGAAAAGATTGAAGAGCATGGTTCTATAACAGTCGCGGCCAAATCCATGAAAATGTCCTACAGGCAGGCATGGGAGTTGGTAAATTCAATGAACAAACAATCAAAGCAGCCTCTTGTCATAGCATCTTCAGGGGGGGCCGGTGGGGGAGGTACAAAAGTTACAAAGGAGGGAAAAAAGATTATTGATTTATTTAAGAGTATGAATGAACGGTTTCACAAATTTAACGAGGAAGAGAGTAAAAAACTTAAAATCTGATTTTTTTTAAAAAGCGTTATTTTAAAAAATGCACAACGATATATGACTGAGCAAAATGTAATATGGTTATTTATGCCCTTACTTTTTATTGTTGCATTTTTATATGCTTCAGTGGGGCATGGAGGTGCCAGTGGTTACCTGGCTTTAATGGCATTGTTTAGTTTCAATCCATCTGTAATGAAATCTTCATCTCTTATATTGAACATCTTCGTATCGCTTATTTCCTTTTATCAGTATTACAAGGGAGGCGATTTTAAATGGAAGCTGTTTCTTCCTTTTATAATTCTATCTGTTCCCGCTTCATTTATTGGCGCTTATATTATATTGGACTCTGTCGTTTATAAGAAAATACTGGGTGTGCTTCTTGTTTTTCCCATTCTTCGTCTTGTTGGTATTATTGGCAGGGAAAGTGATGCTATTAAGGAAGTACAATGGCTGTGGGCAATTATCATAGGAGCAATTATAGGCCTGCTCTCGGGAATGATAGGAATAGGAGGAGGAATAATATTAAGTCCGGTAATATTACTATTGCATTGGGGAAATATGAAACAAACTGCGGCTGTTTCCGCCTTATTTATTTTTGTAAATTCTATCGCAGGTTTAACAGGATTACTATCAAGAGGAGTTGCTATTGATAATAATATATATATATGGTTATTGATCGCTATCGCCGGAGGTGTTGCGGGAGCATATATTGGCAGAAAACAACTCAGCAATAATGTATTGAAAAAAATACTTGCATTTGTATTGGTCATTGCAAGTGTTAAACTTTTAACAACCGGAAATAAATGATGGAAAAAAAGATAACGGGCATTGTACTTGCCGGAGGCAAAAGCTCAAGAATGGGCAGCGACAAGGGCATGATCAAACTGAATGGAAAAAAATTTATTGAACACATCATCGAGGCACTAATCCCCAATGTAAGCGATATTATTATTATTGCGAACAATGATAACTACAATAACCTGGGATATAAAGTGTATGAAGATATTATAAAGGAGTGCGGCCCGCTGGGGGGAATATACACCGGCCTGATGAATAGCAGAACAGAAAGTAACATAATTGTTAGCTGTGATATCCCGTTTATCAATAGCGGTTTGATTAGGCATATCATTAAAAATATGGGCAGGGCAGATATTTCCGTGCCTGTGTTTGAAGGAAACACGGAACCGTTGTGCGCTGTTTACACAAAAGGAATCGCTAGCAAGCTACATGATCTTATCATACATAATGAATTGAAGATTCATAACGTACTTAAGCATTTTATCACAACACAAGTACATATTACAAAAACACTTGACTTTTACAATAATCGTTTACTGATGAATATTAATACACCGGAAGAACTGAAAGATCAAAAGGAGGTGTCGCTATGAATTCTCGTGTAAGACTATTCGGCTCATTAGTTGAAATAGTTGGCAAGTCCGAATTGAACGTAAGCGGTTGTTCCGATACCCAAGAGGTAAAAGAAAAGCTGGCTAGTGAATTTCCTCAACTAAGGAAGTGTGAATTTTTAATTTCAGTTGATAGGAAATTGGTAAAAAACAATCAGAGACTTGAACCGGGAAACGAAATTGCTTTTTTACCACCATTTGCAGGAGGTTAAATGTTAAACAAAAATGAAATAGTACGATATAGCCGTCACTTGTTGCTTCCTGAAATAGGTACGGAGGGTCAGGAGAAGATTAAACGTGCAAGGGTATTGGTAATAGGTGCGGGCGGTCTGGGGTGCCCTGCGCTCCAGTACCTCACAGCAATGGGTGTAGGCGAAATTGGCATTGCTGACTTTGATAAAGTAGATGTATCGAATTTACAACGGCAAATCCTCTATTTTGTTGACGATATCGGAAAGTTAAAAGCAGAGACTGCAGTTTCAAGGCTTTCCAGGCAGAATCCATTTGTAAAATTTAATAAGTATACTGTCAGGCTTGATAATCAAAATATTCTTGATATACTTTCCGGTTATCATGTTGTTATTGATGGAACTGATAATTTTGCTACCAGGTATCTGGTGAATGATGCATGTGTAATCATGAATAAGCCGCTGATCTATGGTTCCATATATAAGTTCGAAGGACAGGTTTCTGTTTTAAACTTTACCGACAGTTCAGGGAATCAAGGTCCTACTTACCGCTGCCTTTTTCCGACTCCGCCCCTACCAGGAAGTGTTCCAGGTTGTTCCGAAATTGGTGTGCTCGGAATTTTACCCGGTATTATAGGTACATTACAAGCCGCTGAGACGATAAAAATTATTACTGGTATTGGCAATCCTCTCTCCGGACGGCTTTTACTTTTTGATGCACTGGCCATGAGTTTTTCCGAGTTAAAAATTGAGAGAAATACTGGCTGGATTAACAACGCTCCAAAATCTGCTGCAGAACTTGCTAAAACAGATTATGAATATTTCTGTGGAAACAAAACTTCTGAATCTTCTATAAAATCAGTTTCGGTGGAGACGCTTCGATCAATTCTCGGAAATTCATCTGAAATCCAGCTTTTGGATGTCAGAGAACCTTTTGAGGAGCCACAGATAAATGAACTTGTTGACCTGCAGATACCTCTTGGAGAGATACCTGATCAGGCCCATTTAATCTCAAAAAGCAAAAAAGTAATTGTTTTTTGCAGGAGTGGACAAAGAAGTAAGCGAGCAATTGAACAACTTGAAAAGGATTTTGGATATACAAATCTTCACAATTTAAAAGGGGGAATAATGGCATGGACTATTTCTTCTTCCAACTCTCCGCTTAAGGAAAGAGGAGATATGCATTCTGAATAAACCAAAAAATAAAATGAAAGAAAGAAAACCACATAAAGTATTTTTAACCGGACCGATTACTCCGCAGTTTATTGCTGATTCAATTGCCAAACATAGTATCAAGACCACTATTGGGGCACATGATATCTTTCTGGGACAAGTGAGACGGGATGTGATTGAAAATAAGGCGGTTCATGCCATCGAATACTCAGCATATGAAGAAATGGCGGAAGAAAAATTTCACGAATTACGTGAAGCTGCTTTTGCAAAATTCCAACTTACATGTATGCACATTTATCACAGTAAAGGTAAAGTAAAGGCAGGTGAAATTTGTCTTTTTGTTTTTGTGTCATCAAAGCACCGCTCATCTGCATTTGAGGCTTGCAGATGGATTGTTGAAGAGATAAAAAACAATGTTCCTATATGGGGGAAAGAGATTTTTGAAGATGAAACGTATGTGTGGAAGGAAAATAGCTAATACGAAATAATGTTATCCCATTTGTTATGTATTTCACTTCTGTTTTTATACATATTATTGCAGCAGCCATCTGGATAGGAGGAATGATTTTTTTTGCCATTGTGCTTCTGCCCGCTATTAAAAATCATCCGGAAAAGGCAATACTTATTCATACCATAGGTTTGAAATACAGGCTGCTTGGATGGCCCGTCCTCTCTTTGCTATTAATTACAGGCTTATACAATATGTACTTAAGGCAAGTTGAGCTCTCGTGGATAGGATTAACCGATAGCAATTCCGGAAGATTGATTTTGTATAAGTTGCTTATTTTTCTGATAACTGTTGTGATAAGTGCTATTCACGATTTTTATATTGGCACGAAAGCAACTGAGATATGGATGAAAAACAATAGTGAAAATGACCCGGGAAGGTTTCGTGCTTTTGCACGATGGGCCGGGAGAGTAAATCTTCTTCTTGCATTAATAGCCGCTGGAATAGGTGTAGCTTTTGTGAGGGGTTTATAAAACAATTATTATGATTAATGTAACACACAAATCAAGTACACTTCGTCTGGCAATCGCAAAAGCTATTGTTAACGTAAGCAAACAGGAAACAATCGACGCTATTAAAAACAAAACGGTTCCGAAAGGAGATGTTTTTTCAATGGCAAAAACAGCCGGTTTGTTTGCTGTAAAGCGTACAAGCGACATGATTCCGGATTGCCATCCTCTGCCGGTGGAATTCACCGATGTCCGTTATGAAATAAATGGTCTGCAAATTCATATTGAAATAGAAGTACACACTATTTATAAAACGGGGGTAGAAGTTGAAGCTATGCACGGCGTTTCGGTGGTTGCTCTCACTATGTATGACATGCTCAAACCCATTGACAAAGAGATTGAAATTACTTCCATCAAACTGAAGGAAAAAAAGGGCGGGAAATCTGATTTCATTGATAAATTCAGAAATGATCTGAAGGCAGCAGTAATTGTATGCTCGGACAGTATCTCGGCTGGAAAAAAAGAAGACAAGGCGGGCAAGGCAATTATTCATAAGTTAGAAAACTGCAAAGTTTCGGTTTCGGATTATTCCATCATCCCTGATGAAAGCGCTGACATACAAAACAAGGTTAAAAAGCTTTACGAATTGAAAAACGACATCATAATTCTTACAGGCGGAACAGGACTATCACCGCGTGATGTTACGCCGGAGGCAATACGCCCCTTGCTTGACAGGGAGGTTCCCGGAATTATGGAAGCTGCACGAAATTATGGACAAGACCGTACTCCATTTTCAATGCTTTCAAGAGGAGTTGCAGGGATGAAAGGCAACACACTTATTCTTGCACTTCCCGGTTCAACAAAAGGAGCAAAGGAAACGATGGATGCCTTGTTTCCTTATATATTACATATTTTCAGAATAATTGAAGGCGCCCAACATTACTGATAAAAACGATAAACCATGACTATTACAGATTTCAGTGATAATTACCTCATGTATGAGGACATGTCCATTTGGGAAATAAAATCGCTCGATGAGTTTTTTAAAGCGCACGAAAGCCTGTTTGAAATATTTGAGAAGGAATATGGTTTTCCCTACAACAAAAGAAGCGAGCACAGTGAGTTTAAAGATTCGGATATTATGGTTGTTTCAACACTATTAGATAATTTCGGAGATAAGTATTTTTTTGTTTTTTCGAATAACGACAAGCATCACAATGACCTGAAGGCCATCCAGGATATGAAAGTTATAAATTTTGGGATGGATATTCATGTCATTCATCCCAGGAAAATTTATGTACTGGAAATGAACAAAACTAAGGATATGAAAATGTATGATCGTTAAGCGCTATGGCAGACCGCTCCATATTTAAAAATAATCTCAGGTATCACCGTATAGTCGCGATTTCTATTGTATTGATCTATATATGGGCTCAGTATCAATATAGTTCCGGCAATTGGAGCTATACCAATGGGCAGCCAAAGGTTGACGGGCAGCATTTAAATGGAACGGATGAAGGGCCGTGGACATGGTTTTACGAAAATGGCAAAAAACAAATGCATGGAAATTTTGTGCATGGAAAGCGGAACGGAACATGGACAATATGGGATAAAGACGGAAACAAATTGAGTGAAAGCAATTATGAAGATGATAAGCTGAATGGAAAGTTTACCCGGTGGTATTCCAATGGCAAGATAGAGAGTGAAGGAGCCTATAAAGACGATAAATTAATAAGCGCTACTTATTATAAGCCAGATGGAGCGTTGAAAAAAGTAAAGTAATTCCGGTTTGAATAGCCCCTCACATATTGTAATGAGAGAATATGAAAAAATATTTCACTTTGAACTGACATTTGCCTTATGTATTTTATTGACAAATTCTTTAATAGCTCAAGACGCAGTAAAAAATGTCAGTCATAGTAATCAACAATGGATACAGTATTATAATCGTTTGAAATTAGCCGAAAAAATTACTTTATTAAGTGATGGCAGTGTCAGATGGAAGTATTCCTTTATGAATCTTTCTCAATTTCTTGTCCGAACAGGATGTTCATATAGCTTCCATAAGGGTAAGTCTGTTTCAGCAGGAATTGCCTCAACACTTTCCTATAATGAGAATCGTCCCTCAAGGAGTGAATTCAGAATCTGGCAGGAAATATCTTCGCAGGGAGAGGTTAAGCGATTTAATATTAGTGCACGCCTTAGATTGGAGGAACAGTTTTTTAAAAAGATTATAGAAAACAAATTCTGCGGTAATAGCTTTAATTATTATAGAATCCGTTTCCGTTTGTATGCTACTATCCCCCTAAATCATGATATTGTCACAGCGAAAACAATTTCCATTAATGCAGGAAATGAAATCTTTATCAATTTCGGGAAAGAAATTGTATATAATATGTTTGATAATAATCGAATACTTGGAGGCATAAGCTATCAGATCAATAAAAGCTGGTCATTAAATCTTAACTACGTTTATCAGTACACTCAAAAAAACCTCCCAAATGTTTATGAGCAAAGCAATATTTTGTGGTTGTCATTTACAAATATCGTTTTAAGAAGTAAAGCAAAAAAATAATACCACTTCTACATCTATAATAGTCCAATCATTTTTTGGACTGATTTATATTAGGAAATGGGATAACACTTTACTTCTATGGTTTTTTATTCAGGTAATTCAAATTCTGTTTCCCATTCTTCTTCAGTAGCAGTATTCTTCAGTTTAACTTTCATAAAGGCATGGTCGCCCAGTTTTACAAACCAACGGTCAATTACTTTGCTCGTACCACGGCCAGCAGGTGCATCCTTTGCTAATATGGCATCGCCAATTCGTACTAAAAAGGGGTAGCGTATAGTGAGTTTTTCATCTTCAGTAAGCACCATACTATGGGCAAGTTCAAAAAGTATTTCTTCAAATTTTTCAGCGAGTATTTCATCGTTAATATCCTTCTTCGCCTTGTCAGATATCTGGCTACTCCAGCCTAAAAATTTGTCAACCGCTGAAGGACGCAATTTTTCACGTATATAATACGGAAACGGCGATCGAACATGCTCATGATCACTGAACCAAAAACTAAAAGCAGCCTCTATCATTCCCGGCTCAATATAATTTTGCGACTTCAATTTATTCTCAATTTCTAATTCGTCCATAGCCTCAGATTTTATGCTATTAAAGGTATGTTTTCTTTAACTCACTAAATATGATATTCGTCAGTTATCCGGCTGCAAAATGGTAATGTGAAATCAATGTCGTTTAGTTAAAGTGATTTTTAAACAATATCGAATATCGAACAACGAATGATGAATGTCGAAGTGGTTGATTCACTTCATTATTCGATGTTCTCTGTTCGGCATTCACTATTCTTTTTTTCTTTGCAAAAAAACATTAAATTGTAATTTAGAAATCCATGCCTAAGGCCCTTTTCCCTTCCACTGTTAAGCGATCTGTGGTCCAGACAGGCTCCCATACTAATTGAATATCAAGCCTAACATCGGTAAATTTTTCCTTTATCACCGCTTCAACATTGTTTAAAATCACATCCCCCATCGGGCATCCTTTAGATGAAAGAGTTAATTCAATTTGTATTCCCCTATCTTGGGCGTATTCAATTTTATAAACTAATCCAAGGTCAATAATATTAATGCCCAACTCTGGGTCAATAACTGTTTTGAGGATCCCGTAAATTTCCTTTTCAGTTTTATTCGCTTCAGCTTGATTTTCCATGGGTTATCTATTTCCATACTTTGCAGTATGAAATAATATTTTAAAAACATTTATATTGTACAAAAGTGCTGTTACTAACAGCAGAATCGAGCCGCTTTTTATTAGCATAACCTGTGATAAAATCAGGCCCGTTATCAATAATAGCATAGATGCCAGATAAATTACATACTGACTATTCGCAAGTTTAACAGAGTAAAGATCTTTCGGCAGTACCATATTTTGTTTGTCGGCTTGATGTCCATATTTTTGAAGCCACACGATAAAAGGCAGAGTTTTAAATGTTTGTCCCAATATCAGGGAGCTTATAAATCCCAAAAAAATAGTAACTCCGTAAACCAGGTAAACCTGTTGCATAAATTCAACATTAACAGAAGGCTTAAAGCTTATAATTACCCCTGAAAATATCGGAAGGAAAACAAATACAAATGCGGCAAATGAATGTTTAAGTCCTATGTCTAGTTGTTTCCGGAGACGTTTATTATATGCTTCATGCAAATAAGAAGTAAAAAATAAAATTCCGCTTACAATAAGTAAAACATATAGTGGAAGAAATGCTTTGCTATCTCTAAAAAACAGATCCGCCGAAAGACCCATTAGTCCAACATTTACAAGGTAGTATGCATAATTAAGCTTCCTCGTATTCAGGTTGTGAGCCAATAAAAACATAGGTATTAGTTTTGATCCTACACCCATAATCAGCAATAAAAACCAACCGGCAATTCCCATATGCGCATGTATCTTTAAAAGCAACAAGTGCGATTTGGGCAGAAAGGGATGTGTGAAGTTAAAAGCCAGCATTGTTCCGAATAGTCCTGTGAGCAACAGCCATATGGTAGAAGTACAGATGAAATCGGCCTCCACGTTCCATTTGGGCGTTTTGCGTGCCATAAGATAAATGTTAACAGTGAAAAGAAAGAATGATAGCAATATTAATACAGAGGCTATCTGTAAATGAATGCCGACATAAAAATTCCAGAATGAATATGCAATACATACAACACCGGTCGAAAGCGCAACAAATGTAATTTTTCCTAATCTTTCACTGTAAAGCGGAGTTTCAAGAATAACCGGCAACAATTGATACAATGCACCGAAAATAATCATGGTTCCCCAACCCAATGCAGCCAGATGAGTGAGTGCTAATAGTTTGGGATGAAAGTAATGCCCGCAAAAGGCATCTGTAGAGAATGGCATAAGAACACAGAGTGTCAAAAAGAAAATGGCCGCAAATGCGTAGTGAGGAAGTACAAGACCCGGAGAGGACGCTTTTTTTGCCTGTAAATCTTGCATCTCATCTGAAAATTAAAAGTTTAATGTCTCCTTCTCCAGCATCATCAATAAGCCAGCAGAAATTTTTCTCCTTTAATTCAGGCAAAAGAAATTGAGGAATTTTTTTATGATTTACAAAAAGAGCATATCCTTCGGGCAATACTTCTAATTCATGTAGAATGGTAATCATTGGTAAGGGCATTTCAAGACTGCGTACGTCAATCTCTTTCATTTTGCTTTTATATTTCTCAACAGTTTTCGCAAAGTCGACCGATCGTGCTGCAGGAGGTTCTGTATCTCTTAGTCCTTTCAAAGTTTTGTTACCAGTATTTTTTAGGTAAGCATAGATAGTGTTGCTGTCTTGCGCTTCTGTATAATATTCAACTCCTTTTTTCTTAAGAATATTTATCAGTGGAATTGGTTCAAACGTATTTATAAGGAGTAATATGCTTTCCGAGGGCATAGACGCTAATGTTTGTATAATTTTCTGAAACGGATCTTTGCCTGATGCCAGGTGATCGCGGACATCAAGTGTAATTATATTGTCCGTATTTATTTTTTGCATAAAGTCCGGGCGCGCGGCAGCCGGTAATGTGTCGTTTGTTGCCTGGACAGGATATGATGATACGACGAAGCCAAGTGGCAATAGTTTCTTGAAAAAGTCATCAATTGTGCATCCGCCTATTTTGGAGGCATCAGCAATAGTAATCCTGGAGGCGAGAATTTTCCGGAGGATCGGGTTCCGTAATTTTTCAAAATGCTTATTTATTGAAGCAATAGCTTCAATACTGGCCGGATTGGCATTTATTAGTGTTGAAATTTTAGTATCAGAAGTTATATTCATCCTCTTCAAACTGGTTATTTTGTTTGGCACATTGTTAGATTAATTCCGGTATGATCCAAAAGATTAGCGTACACTTAATTGGACAATAAGAATAAAGTTGTACAAATCAATCAGGTACCAATTATCCTTCTCCCTTCTCATTATCAGAAAATAGGATAATCTGAAACTGTTCGGTTTAAAGATACCGATTTCATACCCAAGTTTATATGATATGAATCAGTTGAATTTGATTGTACTACTACGCCGCATTGCTTAGGCTACATTTAAACCTTTGAAAGCATCGTAAAACAAAGCTTTTGTTAAATAAATTGTCGCCCAAGCTTCGTAGAACTCTGTAAATTGCATTGGGAAAGGATTCCAAAGGGTTGAGTATTCGCTTAAACTTTGATTAATTATTTTTGGCTTTCTGTTGAATCCATTTAAGAATTGTGTTTTTTTCAATGTCAGGGATAGCTCCCATGGGAGGCATAATTGAAAGTTGACCTGATATATGTTGATACAGCAGGCTTGATTGGGGGACCGAAGTATTTATATAGGGGGCACTAAAACCTGAGATCCATAGCTGATAATATGAGCAGCACGATTGTAAATTTAATTTTGGATGACTGGCATCATGGCAGGTAACACAGTACGAATTGAAAATTGGCTGAACTTCTTTTGAAAAGCTGATCGAGTCAATGACTGCTGTTGTTATTACAGGAAGATCAGGCCCTTTATCTTTATTACATGAAACCAGGAGAAAAAGAATCATAGTGGCAATTATTGATAATATTTTAATTGATGCTTTCAAGTGAAGTTATTTCAATTAATTGTTACGTAACAAGGGTACAATTATTATACAATTTTGGATCAGAATGGCATGAGTTATAGAATAATGTATCTCCATATTAATAGACGGTTCATTCTTGTTTGACCTTCTTCCAAAAGATCCTTTGTATATTAAAGCCAATGAAGAACTCTCCCTTCCCTACGTTTCCGGCACTCGATGTATAAACATGGCTTTCAAGAATTTTATTGCTGCTACTTATAATAATCTGAAATATATGCCCTACTGTTCCGAATTCTACACCAATGGAAAATGGATTCTGAAAATTTTTAGTCCGGTTGTTAATCATGTGCGCATATTCAAAGATCATGGATGAGCTGAGTCCGAACTTATATCTACCTCCGGCGGAAATTGCCATTGTATAATTATCCTGTCCGGAACTAACCAAATTCCGGTAAATAAATGCCGAAGTCAGAAGAAATGTAATCCTTTCTGATAGTTTTGATGATACAATTAACTCGCTGTTATAAATCAGGCGATGTGTAAACTTATATTTAAATGGCTTACCGGAGTTTTCGAATACAGCCCCTTTGGCAACATTTGGAAATTTTTCTGTACGTGCAGAAGCATTAAAATAAAATGCAACGGAAACCGGAACGCGTTTATCGTTGGGCTGCCTTATTAACAGGTATTTTCCTTCCAAATCAACAGTTTTTAAATAATTAGTCCGGCCGATTTTAAAATATAACCGATCAGAAGCGCTCCACCCAAGGGATAATCGGATTACTGAAGGTAAATCCAGGCCCAGAAATTGTTGTACCGTTCCTGAATCAAGACCAACTTTACCGAAGCGATGCTGGATTTCAAAAGTCCTCGATTTTGCAAGAAGGGTATTTGTTGTTTGAGAATTTATTAATTGTGTTCCCGTAAAGATGTTTTCTGCATATTCCGTATTGGGTTCATTTGTGCCTGTTGTATCCTGGCTAAATGAAGACGAATTATACAATACTATCATTGAAGTAAACAGAAGGAGCTTCGAAATATTTTGAATGGTGTTCATTTTTTGAAGTTCCTGATATAATTCACCAAATGCCATCTCTGCTCAGTAGTCAATGATACTTTGTAGGGTGACATTTGGCCTTTTCCCTCCGATATTTTCCAGAATAACGCCCCATCCGTTTGCTTCTGAAGTGTGCTGTCAGTAAAATTTGCCGGTTTTCTTTTAAGAGCTTTTGAAGCTGGCCCATTACCTTGTCCGTTGACTCCATGACAGGTCCAGCATACCTGGCTGAATAATTTTTTCCCGCGTTCAATAGAGATATTGTTATTTGCTATAGGATTGGGAATCGTATTGGCTTTTTCCGGAGCTACCCACAAATCCTTTTGCCTGTAAAGAGCTGCAAGCATTATAAAGGCTGATATCAACAAAATTGGCTTCATTGAGAATCATAGCTTTTGGAGACACACTGCAAAATGGTTCAGCGCATTGTATTGTCCTACCTGATTATTATTTTTTCAATATGCACCTGTTCCCCAATTGATGTTTTAATAAAATATGCGCCTTCTGCATATTTTCCATTGATTGCAAAAGACTTTGTGGCGTTTCCGGCCATGCTATTTTCAGAAAGCAGAACCTCTACCATTTTTCCATTCATATCAAAAATTGTGATTTCAACATTGTTGCCTTGAGTTAATGTATACCTGACATTTAATATTTCCGATGCCGGAATCGGGAATACTGAAAGGCCACTTTCGTCAGTTGATGGACTGGAAATACCTGAACTTATGTCCTCAGGAATGGTAAGTGTTGAAATGGCAATGGTATCTCCTGATGTACTGAAGCTGGAGTTTGTAATATTGAATGCCCCATAAAATGTGACAGCACCTGATTTCGCGGAAGGAGCTTCCCAATTGAATTTCCATGATGCCGAGTCGTTTCCACTCGTTCCGGTATAGGTGTGAGTAATATAAGTGCTTCCTAATCCGGCAAATTGAGTATTTGTATCAGTTAAAATAATATTCCCCAAAAAATTTCCGGAACTATTTTGTGGTGAAATCTCGAAGCCAAATTTACTATGGCCGAATCGAGTGGCCTTAGCTGTTATAGAATATGTTTTACCTGGCACATATCCCGAAGCCGGAATATTTGATGTAATCCAACCAGAAGCAGGATAAGTACTTGTGCCAAAATGACAATTTATACAGGTGCTTCCGCCTCCTGCCGGATCATTGCAATATCCGGCAGGGGCACCGCTTGAATACAACAATGAGTTGTATATGTTTTCGAATGACATTAAAGCAATAGCGATTAAACAAAAAACAACTATAATAAATGACCTTTTCATGTGGATGTATTTTAGTTTTGACATACGGACCTCTTTTTGCCAAAATAAAGACGCGCAGGTTGATGGAATCAATGTTTAGACTATCGGGATGACCCATCGTTGATTAATTACCATGCCGAACACCTCCCCTTATTTTTCAGGATTGGCTTTCAGTTAAGGAAGGTCATTGAGCATCTTTTGTATAACAGCAGATAACTCAATAGCACATCAAACGAAGATGCTCTTTGCCAACTATTCTGACAAATCAATTTCCAGGGCGATTGCCTTTGGAAAAAGAATATTATTTTCTAAGTGAATATGCTGATGCAAATCATCTTCAAACTCCTTAAGTTTCGCATACGACAAACGAAACGTTGTACATGCCTGAGCAGGGGGAGTGTAGTTATGAGACAACTTTTTAATATTTTCCATTAACTCTCCTACCAGTTCATGTTCCTTCTCCATCATCCTTACCGGGTTTTCTATGGTGCCAAACGGAGATGGTTCAAGATTCTTCAAATTCTTTTTTGTCGATGCTAATATTTTGATATAGGGAAATAGTACATTCTCTTCTTTCATCATGTGCCGGTTTAATTCGTCAACCACTTTTAAAAAGAGGTTGGCAATTTCTATTGCCTCGGGATTCCGTTCTCCATGAACTTTGGCGACTTTCTGGGTGTACTCAAAAATTACCGGCATGGCCTGTAACACATATTTATGGTGTGTGTTCACAATGTAGTCTGCAAGAAACCCAAGATCCCAGCTATTAAAATCCTGCGAAGGCGAAGCCATCTTTTCTTCAACCGCTTTTAGTTCCTTTTCTATCTGAACCACATCAAGTCCTTTTTCCTTGCAGGCTTTTGTAAGTGTCTTTTTCCCTCCGCAGCAAAAATCCAATCCGAATTTTTTAAATACTTCAGCCTTTCTAAAATCCTTGGAAACCATATCTCCAATTGTGGCTTCTTTTTCTCCTTCTTTAAGTTTTCCTATCTGAACCTTCCACCACTCAGGTCCTTCCTCGAGATATTGCCAGGTAAATATATTTCCTCTTTCGGCCAGCAATTGATAGTACAGAGGCTTGGGGTCGTGATCATTGTGTACTACAAATGAATCACCTTTTTCAAGCAAATCAAATTTCTGAAATATAGTGGGGTGCTTTAACCTCGGTTCTATAACAGTAACATCAAGAATATCTATAGTTTCCATTTTTATAGGAGTTTAAATGAATTTTAATTATATAATCTGTGCTTATAAAATTAAGCAGGAAGCATGAAATTAAATATGATATAAATCATATAATAAAGCTGAGGAGGAATCTATTTTTACGAATTATAATTAATTCACATGACGTATTTATTCGGAATTGTCTGGCTTGTGTTGGCGGTAATAATTGCTGTATTCATACAGGGAAGTGGTTTTAAAAACAAGTTGTACTTTAAGGTGGGGCTGTTCCTAATTATTCTCTCTTTTATTTGCGGATTCGGGATTCTTGTGGCCGCCATATCAGTTATCTGAACGGGCTGCATTAATGGCGGCTCCATTCAGAGATGAGCTGCTCAAAATCTTTTTGAAGTGATTCCCCTTTGTCCTTTGCATACCAAAGGTGTAAGTTTCTTACAAATTCATCATGGGGTATATCAGGGTTCTGAATTTTATATGTCTTAACCAGGTTCTGGATTGCTAAAGGTCTTGGCCCCCATGTGCCAACCTCTTTACCTGTTTCGGAATTGAGACAAATAAGTTTTGGAATAGCCCTTGAACTATTTGTAAGGTAGGCATCCATGATATTGAGGTTTTCATCACGTAATATTATTTTCAATTCAATATTAGTAGAACATTCCGCCATTTTGCTAATTATCGGGATGTTTTGAGCTCCATCTCCACACCATGATTCCGCAATTAAAATCCATAACCACTTGTTATTAATATTTTCGAGTACGATCCGTAGGCTGTCATTGATTTTAATTTGCTTGTCAATACGCTTCATACGTTGCGCATTAATTTTTGTGGCTTCAATGCGTTCAGGCAGCGCTTCTCCTCCTGTTGTAGTGCCTGTTTCCGAGTTATGTACTACCAATGTCCTGTATTCACTATATGAGTAGATTGTCCCAGCTCCCGAAAGTATACCGATTTTATTCATATTGACAGATTGCTTTTCAAAGTAGCCTAAATTTTTGCTCAAATAATATGATTGCAATCATATTTATGGATGTGACATTGCTAAGCTTAGGGGAAATCGGGTAATCAAAAAGGGAGAAGTGGGTGGAGAAAAATTACAATACTTTGTACAGAAGTGTAGGTTATATGTAATAGTTGGTAAATATATTTCTTTCTCTTATGATTCGCTGATGGTTTTCAGCTCTTTGGCATTGACAATAAGAATAGCTTTCCCTACAAGTTTAATATATTTTCTTTTCTGAAAATGCGCCAAAGTTCTGATCACCGTTTCGTAGGTTGTTCCTGCCATGTTCGCAAAATCTTTTCGGGATAAGGTATATGCCAATTTTCGAGGAGTACGCTTATCATATCCGAAAGATTCCACAAGTTTGATTAGTATTTTTGCGATACGCTTTTTGATATCGGAATACATAAGGCTTTTCATTCTTTCTTCAGACTCTCTGATTTCACCGGCAAGAAAATCAATTAAGTAAATGCTTAATGTGGGATTGGATTTAATCAAGGTTCTGAAAATACTGTTTGGGATGAAAGTAACAGTTGTATTTGTAAGGGCTATCGCAGAAATAGGATAGTGCGAAGTTGCAAATCCCCTATGACCCAACAATTTGCCTTTCCCGGCAAGACGCAATATCCGTTCTTTATTTTTATCAAATAATGAAACCACTTTAACATAGCCATCATTTATGAAATATATACCATTGACCTTTTCACCTTGAGCGAATATCTTGTCGCCCTTTTTTATGCTATAAAGTACCTGATTATTGTTTATAATCGGATACCATTCCTCCGAACAATACTTGTATAATATATTTTTGATTTTAATTGGGTTAAGGTTTTTCATATTATTGGAGATTAACTAAATCAATTACAAATCAGATTCATCCCCCTATTGAAACCATTGACCTATTGTTGCTGTGCAAGGCTGAATCTGAGAATTGAGTAATTGTTTCCATTCCCGATCTTCTTTCCTTTTTTCTCCAAATTGATTCTATTATTAATGGCTGTACATCAATTCCATTGCGAAATGGAGTAAGCAAATCCGTTTCGGAACCCGAAAATAAGCAATTTTTTAATCTTCCATCTGCCGTAAGCCTTATTCTGTTACAGCTATCACAAAAAGGGTTTGTAACGGATGAAATTACAGCGAATGTTCCTTTATACCTATCTATTTGATAGTTTTTAGCCGTGTCATTTTTTTTATCCTCAATTTTTGACACTTTTTCTTTAAAGTTGTTATTTACAATAGCCATCATTTCCTTATAGGAAATGCCCTTGCTCCAATCCCACTTGTTTCCATCAAAAGGCATAAATTCAATAAACCGGAAATGCACTTTGTTATCCTTTGTAAATTCAATAAAATCTATAATTTCATCATCGTTTACACCCCTCATAATTACTGCGTTGATTTTTACATGGAAGTCTTCCCTAATTAATCTTTGAATATTTGAATATATACTTTTGAAATAATTTCGCCGAGTGATTTTGTTCAGTTTGTTTTCCTGTAATGAATCAAGGCTAACATTAATGGAATTCATGCGATTCGCTTTGAATGTATCAATGAATTTATCCACAAGGATGCCATTTGTTGTAATGGCAAGTTCTATCGGAAGTTTTGATAATTCATTGATAATTTCTTTTGCGTCGTTTCTTACCAGTGGTTCACCTCCGGTAAGCCGTATTTTTTTTACGCCCAATGCAACGAAGGTATTCGCAATACTTACTATTTCATCTTTACTCATAAACTCGGAACGGGGTCGAAGTACAATTCCTTCTTCCGGCATACAGTAAAAGCAACGCAGATTACATCGTTCTGTAAGAGATATACGCAGATAATCATGAACTCTTCCGAACTGATCTGTGAGAATATTTTGATCGTTGTTCATTAGTGGTGGTGCATTTCCTTCTCAATAGCATCAAATTCATCCTTACTCAAGTATTTTTGAGCCAGTGGAAATAATGTATAATCCTCTCTGTATATATGAAGTTTAAGTAGCTCTATCAATTCACGGGCTGTTTCGTAGGCAGTATCAAGGACAAACATTCTTGACCCTTGGTCTTTAATTCGGGTAGCGAGACCAAAGAAATTGAAAGATAAGGTACCCAACTGAATAAATTTAACATGGTCGTCTTCCATTACATCAATTGCCGTTAATTTAGTTTCCCCTGTACTATGTTCTCCTGCTTCAATCAATCTTTTGTTGAGAAGCGGAAATAACGTCTTTTCTTCTTTGTCGTTGTGCGGAAGGAGTTCGGAATCAAAATATTTAAAGAAAGTTGCAAATATTTCATTTACCTTCTGATCCACTTTATAACCACTTGTTTTAAATTGTACAAGTGCTCTTTCAAATGATTCAACCTGTAGCACTGCGATTTTGTGCTCTTCAACAAATGTTTGAAGCGGCTTATCCATGTTTTCAAAATCGACTTTCATTTTTCCAGGTTGTTCATATGCTGAAGGCGGATCCATAGGTGTATGCTCTACCTGTTCAAGTCCTTTATCTACATTCCGTTTTACAGGATCACTTTTGGAAAGTTGTTTCAGATCAATCATAGCGTTATGTTTTAATACAAATAACGGCAAGTATAATCAGGCAAAAAATGATATCAATCATAAATATAAAAAAATGACCCCGGACAACTGCCTTAATTACGCAGGTCTTTGGTGATAATTACTGTTTTAGATGAAAATGACAGTATACAGTTTCAAAAGGAAGGGCTTGAAGTTGATCCAAGAGAATCCGTAGAAACTATCAAAGGACTTCTTCTGCCAAATTGATTTATAGAGGCAGTGATATTTTTAACTCCTTTTGAATATTTTTTAAAAAGCGAGGTTGCGTTTTATACCTCCAGTCATTATTAATTAAGGAATAAGAAGACTGTATTTAGTTAGAATAAGTTATTTCAAGAAGTTGGGCTTAAAGGTGATCATCAGAAATGCCCAATTGCTTGTTACATTAGTTTTCCCACCTCTTATTGCCTGCAAACTTTCGGTGCCAAACATTTGAGAGTATCCGGCTTGTAATACTGCAGTAGGAGCCAGAGTATAAGTAAATATAAAATCAAGTTCAGTTCCTAAATTTGCATTCAT
>JAEUTS010000149.1 GCA_016787005.1 Bacteroidia bacterium | reverse complement strand
TCGAGTGTTTTCTCAAACTTGTTATCATCATAAACATAAATTGTTAATACAGGGCCGAACAACTCTTCGCACATGGTAACATAATAAGGATCTTTCGCGAGTAATATAGTGGGTTCAATAAAATAGCCTTTCGATTTATTGTATTTGCCTCCGGCAATAATTTCTACTTTCTTGTCTTTTTTCGCCCGGTCAATATAGCCTGCCAGTTTATCAAATGACCGTTCATCGATCACGGCGTTAATAAAATTTCCGAACTCTTCTGTCGGTCCCATTTTGAATGATTTCAGATCGGCCAGCAGCAGCTCTTTTACTTTTGGCCAGATACTTTTAGGGATATAAGCACGTGATGCAGCCGAGCATTTTTGTCCCTGGTATTCAAACGCGCCACGGGAGAGGGCGGTAACCAATACTTTTATATCGGCGGTGTTGTGCGCTACAATGAAATCTTTCCCCCCGGTTTCGCCAACAATACGCGGGTATGATTTGTAGATGTGAATGTTGTTGCCAATGGTTTTCCAAACATTGCGGAAAACCTCAGTCGAGCCTGTGAAATGTATGCCTGCAAAATCAGGATGTGAGAAGATAACATCACCCGCTTCCGGTCCCGATACATAAACAAGATTGATCACACCTGCCGGTAAACCTGCTTTCATAAATATTTCCATGAGCACGTTCGCCGAGTAAATGGCTGAGTTGGCGGGTTTCCATACCACTACATTACCCATCATGGCGCAGGAAGTTGGTAAATTTCCGGCAATGGCTGTGAAGTTAAAAGGCGTGAGGGCGAATAAGAAGCCTTCCAGCGGACGGTGTTCCACACGGTTCCAAACACCGGAACCTGAAACAGTGAGGGGTTGCTGCTTATATATTTCGCTCATGTATTGCACATTGAAACGCAGGAAGTCAACAATCTCGCAGGCGGAATCAACCTCGGCCTGGAACACATTTTTTGATTGGCCCAGCATAGTAGCCGCGTTCAGTTTGGCACGATAGGGTCCTGCTATCAGGTCGGCAGCTTTTAAAAATATTGATGCACGTTGCTCCCAGGGTAATTTTTCCCAGTTCTTTTTTGCAGAAAGTGCGGCTTTGATAGCGAGTTTTACATGTGACTTGTCGCCGGCGTGAAAATGACCCAGCGTATGTTTGTGATCGTGCGGGGGAGCCAGCCGTGTTTTTTTATTTGTTCTTATTTCTTTTCCTCCTATATACATAGGCACATCAATCTGAACCGAACGCAATTGGGCCAGCATAGCTTGTAATTCTTTTCGTTCAGGTGAACCCGGGATATAGCTTTTTACCGGTTCGTTGATCGCAGTAGGGATGTTATAAAATCCTTTTGGCATGGGGGATAGGAATTAATAATTAATAATTAAAAATTATTGTGTTAACGAAGGTAAGAAAAAGTTAACACTCAAATGCGTGTCATCCCGATCCGCTTTAAGCGGCGAGGGATCTGGTTGTGCGTGAGCTATACTTAATCAACATTTCTGGATTGGGGATTCGCATTGTAATAATAATTTGGTTTGAGGTTTGCTTTCGCACAGCCAGATGTCTCGCTTCTCTCGACATGACACACTGTGAGGGATTGTAAATTACTTCTTCTTAAACGCATCAACAGCTTTTCTGACGCTCCCGTATTTAAGCAGTAATGCATTTGCCCTGGAATAATTTATGTTCAACTCGTGCATGATCATTTTGGTGCCGCGATCAACCAGTTTGTTGTTGCTAAGCTGCATATCAACCATTTTGTTGCCGCGTACACGGCCCAGTTTTATCATTACCGAGGTAGAGATCATATTTAACAAAAGTTTTTGAGCTGTTCCTGCTTTCATGCGGGTACTGCCGGTAACAAACTCTGGTCCAACTACTGCAACCAAAGGATACTTAGCTTCCTGAGATACAGGACTTCCCGGGTTACAGGTAATGCAGCCGGTAGTTATTCCTTTTGAATTACATTTTTTCAACGCGCCGGTGACGTAGGGAGTTGTACCTGAAGCGGCAATGCCGATCACCACATCTTTTTTATTTACTTTATGCTGCAGCAGGTCCTTCCAGCCCTGTTCAGTGTCATCTTCCGCGAATTCAACGGCTTTGCGAATGGCTTTATCGCCCCCGGCAATTAAACCAATTACCATTCCCTGTGGAACACCGTAGGTAGGAGGGCATTCCGATGCATCAACAATTCCTAAGCGTCCGCTGGTGCCGGCTCCGATATAAAATAGTCGTCCGCCGGATCTCATTTTTTTTACAATTTCATTTACCAGCCCTTCAACTTTAGGAATAATCTTTCCTATGGCAAGTGGAACTGTTTTGTCTTCCCTGTTAATATTGGTGAGCAATTCCTTTACACTCATATTTTCAAGCTGAGTGTATTTAGAGTCGGATTCAGTAATTTTTTTCACAGGGAGAAAACTTTATACAATACTACAAATTTTTGGGCATCGGTACACGGGTCTGTGCGGTTGGATTCCCCTCTCGGGAGGGGAGCTTGCGCACAAGCCTGGAAGGAGAAAGACGGGTTTAATATATTTTTGGGAACTTACCCGGATCAGCTTCATTCATTATTGTGTAAACAGTATCAAATACATCGTCGGCACCCGGTTTGCTGAAGTAGCTGCCATCGCTGCCGTATGGAGGGCGATGTTCTTTAGCGGCCAATGTGCGCGGAGTTGAATCGAGGTATTGATATCCTCCCTGGTCTTCCAAAACTTTTTGCATCATATAGGCACTGGCTCCTCCCGGAACATCTTCGTCAAGAAATACCACACGGTTTGTTTTCTTTAATGATTCAACAAGATTATTGTTAATATCAAATGGTAAAAGGGTGCGCACATCAATAATTTCAACACTTATATCGACCTCTTTCAGCAGTGCTGCTGCTTCAAGTGCCACACGGCAACATGATCCGTAAGTTATAATGGTTACATCCGATCCTTCATGAATTATTTCCGGGGTGCCAAGTGCGATTTTAAATTCTCCGAAATTGGCCGGTACTTGTTCTTTTAAGCGATAAGCATTGAGTGGTTCGATCACTATGCCGGGTTCATCCGATTGAAGCAGGGTGTTGTAAAAAGCTGCCGCTTGCGTCATATTGCGGGGGACACAAACATGTATTCCGCGTAGCGCATGAATGATCATCCCCATCGGTGAGCCGCTATGCCAGACCCCTTCAAAACGGTGTCCGCGTGTGCGTATAATTACCGGTGCTTTTTGACGACCCTTAGTACGGTATTGCACTGTAGCGAGATCATCACTCATGATTTGTAGTGCATATAATAAATAATCCAGGTACTGGATCTCAGCTATAGGCCGGAGTCCGCGCATGGCCATACCAATTGCCTGGCCTATGATAGTGGCTTCGCGAATACCTGTATCAAATACACGATGTTCGCCATATTTTTTTTGCAAACCTTCAAGACCCTGATTTACTCCGCCAATTTTTCCGGAATCTTCACCAAAGATCAGGACTTCAGGGTATTTATTCAGAATAGCGTCAAAGTTATCCCGTAAAATTTCACGGCCATCACAATCTTTATTGTCGCCCGGATATTCGACAGGGCTGGATTGTACATTAAAAACCGATAGAGGCGATTGGCTATAAAGAAATGAATTATAGCGATCGTGATTTTCTATAGCAGATAGATTCATCCAATTGATCAGTTTTTGTTTGGATGAAGTATTTTCATTGCGTATCAGGCGCAATACTTTTTTCGCACTTCCGACAATGTCTTTTCGGGCAGGTTCGGTATCGGCAAGCAGCCGGTCTTTTATTTTTAGGATATCGTCTGCGCAAGCACTCTCCCCCACAATTTCATCAAATATTGAAGCGATGTCACGTGCTTCATTTAGGATTGGATTAAGGTATGCGGCCCATGCGGCATTCTTAGCTTGTCGTACAGCCGTTTTTGCGTTGTTCTCAATCTGACTTAATTCATCTTCATTAGCGATCGCGCTTTCAATAATCCATTCACGCATTTTTTTAATTCCGTCAAATTCTTTTTCCCAATCCATGCGTTCTTTCGATTTGTAACGCTCATGTGAACCCGATGTGCTGTGACCCTGCGGTTGTGTAACTTCTTCAACATGGATTAATACAGGGACATGTTCCTCACGGCAGATTTTTATAGCTTTTTCATAGGTTTCACATAGATGTGCATAGTCCCAGCCTTTGGTTCTGAATATCTCAAATCCTTTCCCGTTCTCATCGCGTTGAAATCCTTTTAAAATTTCGGAAATGCTTTCCTTGGTTGTTTGATATTTTTTAGGAACCGAAATGCCATGCCCGTCATCCCAAACGGAAACGAGCATAGGGATTTGCATTACGCCTGCTGCGTTTATGGTTTCCCAAAACAAGCCTTCCGAAGTACTTGCATCTCCAATGGTTCCGAACGCCACCTCATTGCCATTCTCGGAAAATAGTTTGAATTTGCCTGCCTGTAAGTCGGGGTTTATTTTATAATATTTCGAAGCCATTGCGTGGCCAAGTAAACGCGGCATCTGGCTGCCTGTAGGAGAAACATCCGAAGAAGAATTTTTTATTTTCATGAGGTCTTTCCACGTTCCATCAGGATTAACACTATGTGTACCAAAATGGCCTCCCATTTGACGGCCCGCGCTCATCGGTTCTGCGGTTATATCCGCATGTGCATACAGGCCTGCGAACCATTCCTGCAAAGTAAGGTTGCCGGTTGCAAACATAAATGTCTGGTCGCGGTAATAACCCGAACGAAAATCTCCATCACGAAACACCTTCGCCATGGCTATCTGCGGCACTTCTTTTCCATCTCCGAAAATTCCGAATTTAGCTTTTCCAGTAAGGGCTTCTTTGCGTCCCATTAAACTTGCTTCGCGGCTTTCATTGACAATCCGAAAATCGTCGAGAACAATTTTTTTGAACTGGTCAAACGATAGTTCTTCCCGGGTACCTGTCTTTTTATTTTCACCTGTCTGTGCCATAAAACTTCTGTTTTTCAATATACTGCTACGCTCGCAATTTACGCTTATTTAATTGTCGTATAAGTTATACATTGCTTTGTATACAAACCTACTAAATCAATCTTCAATTATCAATGTTAAAGGCATTTTGCATGATAATCGGGTGGTTTGGGTATGTTTTGAAATTTGTTTTTAAAGTATTATATTAGTTACTTGTCAGCAACAAAAAAATCATATGGGAAAAAGATACTTTAAGGTAACTATATTATTGTTATTAATCGCTTTTGCCGGTGTTTCACAGATAACAATTACAACGTCCGATCTGTTATCTAAGGATGATACTATCCGGATGAGTAACGCTGCGGTTGCAGGGATTCCTGATCCGGCCCTCACAGGAACAAATTATACATGGGATTATTCTTTGCTTAATCCCACCATACAATACGTGGATACCTTTGTGAAGGTGACCTCAACGCCATTTGCGTATCAATTATATTTTAACAACCCCCTTAGCCCTAAGTATAAAGCCAATTTTGCCCAAAAGACTTCTGACATAAAGGCATTTACGGTAATACAATTAACTAATATCTATAATTATTTCAAGAATAGCGTAACTGAATATTCAATTGTAGGTTTTGGTGCGACTATTAATGGTGTTCCTACATCCGTAAAATATGATTCCATAGATGTGGTTTATAAATTTCCAATGAATTATGGGAATATGGATTCTACAATTTCAAAATATATGTTGTCAATCCCGACCATAGGGTCTTTTGGACAGCGCAAAAAACGTGTTAATCATATTGAGGGCTGGGGAACTGTAAAAACTCCTTTTGGAACGTTCCAGGCGTTAAAAATTAAATCGACCTTATATATTACCGATACAATCTATTATACCACTTTGAAATTTGGAACAACTTTTAATTTGCCAACTCAGTACGAATATAAATGGTTAGCTGCAGGAAAAAGAGTTCCGGTATTGGAAATTGATGCGACAGGCTCTACGGTAACACGTGTGGCATATCGGGATAGTATTCGTGCAGGAGTTCCCAAGGTGGGTATTGATGAATTAGAGCAAAACGCGGATTATCTGGTGTATCCAAATCCGGCCAATGAAAGCATAAGCATGAATTATACTTTGGATGAGTCTTGTTCTGTGAAGCTTGCTTTGCTTGATATTTGTGGCAGGGTGATTCATACTTTTACTGATGATAAGGCGTCAGCCGGAGTATATTCACATCTATTGAATGTCAGAGAATTGAACCTCGCAAAGGGAATCTATTTTTCACGGCTTATGATCAATGGGAATTCGTTGGTTAAAAAATTGATTGTACAATAAGTTGGGTTGATGCATACTCAATTTATATAGCAGGTGTAATTGTGTCATTTTACATCAAACTCCAGCATCTTCGCATCTTCAATAAATGCTTCCAGTTTATCGCCGATCTTAACAGGGCCAACGCCTTCAGGAGTTCCGGTAAAGATAAGATCCCCCTGTCGGAGCGTTACAAAAGTGGAAACATAAGCAATAATGTAATCGAATGAAGTCAGGAGGTCGGCTGTATTGCCCTTTTGAACAGTGTTGCCGTTAATGTTTAAATGAAAATTAATATTGTTTATATCTCCGAATTCTTTTTTAGCTAAAAACTTGCCGATAGGAGCGGAGCTGTCGAACGCTTTGGCTTTTTCCCAGGGGTGTCCTTTTTCTTTACATTTGGCCTGCAGGTCGCGGGCTGTAAAGTCAATGCCAATACCAATCTCATCGTAATAATTTTTGGCGAAATCAGCATCAATATGTTTCCCTGTTTTTGAGATCTTCAATACCAATTCAACTTCATGGTGTATTTCCTTAGAAAATGCAGGGTAATAAAAAGGTTTGTTATCAATTACCAGCGCAGTATCAGGTTTCATAAAGAATACAGGTTCTGCGTCTGTTTTAAATGATTTCATTTCTTTAATGTGATTGGCGTAGTTTAAGCCGATGCAGATGATTTTCATGCCTATAATTTTAAGATTTTAATTGTAAATAGAAGTCCACATTTATGGGTGTGTTATTTTTGTTTTGTTTTTTGATTATTATATTGATTTGATTGGCCTTTTGGGATGGACAAGCTTTTCCAGTTGGATGAGCGAATGTGCTTGGATAAATAAACCATCTGTCCCACATGATAGCTGTAATGAGCTATCTGGCGGTTTATTGCATCAAGTACGGTAAGCTCTTCACCCCGGATAGAAACTGTTTTCAACAGGTCTTCGGGCTTCAATTTTTCGGTTACATTAAACAGGCAGTTCCATCCTTTTGTCCAAACTTCAATTAGCTGTTTCTTGTCCCGAAATGTCCCCTCAAATTCAGTATCCCGCTTACGCCATTCTTTCTCCCCATCACTCAAAAAAAAATCAGTCCAGCGTGAGAGCATATTTCCGGAAAGGTGTTTTACGATCAGTGCAATACTATTCGATTCTTTATCGGGACAAAAATTTATTTCTTCGTTATTAATTTGTTCAATTGCCCCTTCGCCGATTTTTTTATATTGGGCGAATATCCTGTTAATATTGGCAATATATATATGTTGTATACTATCCATTATTTTTATTGGTAATTCCGCGTAATCGGATTTGCGTAATGATTTTTTTGGTGTACAAAGGAAAATCGCCGTTCATCATCCATTGATAATAAGAAGGCTCCGTTTTAAAAATGGTTTCTACGGGCTTTCCGGTATGTTTTCCGAAGTTAAAAACTTCAACTCCTTCTTTATTATAAATAATTCTGCCGGCAAGATCAGCAGAAGAGTTTTGCATTGAAAATTCGTGCAGAAAGGCTGTATTATTCTGCAGGTCGGAATATTTATCAAGTTGTGCTTCAAGTATTTCCTGAGTTGCAAGGATATCGGCTTCAGCACTATGTGCATTTTCAAGGTCTTTTTTGCAGTAGAATTTATAGGCGGCGGAAAGAGTTCGCTGTTCTTTTTTATGAAATATATTCTGTACATCAATGCATTTGCGTCCTTTTATTTCAAAGTCGATCTCCGCACGCAAAAATTCTTCTGCCAATAACGGAATGTCAAATTTATTTGAGTTATATCCAGCGAGGTCACACCCTTCCAAAAAAATGTTCAATTCCTGCGCGATGGATTTAAATGTAGGACAATCCTTTATATCTTCATCGTATATGCCATGTATGGCGCTCGATTGGGGTGGTATAGGAATAGTGGGATTGATCTTTTTTGTTTTAATATCCTTTGATCCGTCGGGGTTTACTTTTAATATTGATATCTCGACAATACGATCGGAAGCGACATTTACTCCTGTAGTTTCAAGATCAAAAAAGGCAATCGGCCGGGTTAGATTTAATTGCACAAGTTAAATTATTTAGGGTTAGGGTCTTTTGTTAATTGGAAATCCTGTTTTTGTTCAGGCAGAAAAGGGACATCAATGATGTTAAGTAATAAATTGTAATCCTGGTAACCATCAGCTTTAACAGTAAGGGTATATTTTCCGGGTGTGAGTGCCATAACATATTTTCCGGTTGATTTCACGGGCGTGTATTTTAATGTCTCTTTGGAATCTGTTTTAATAGCAATAATTTGTTTTTTTACACTGGGCCCCATAGTATCAGTTGTTGTAACATAGCCGCTTACAATACAGTACCTGTTTCTTCCTTTGTTGAATTTTATTTTATAAAGGTCCAGGTCGCCAAAGCCTCCATCCCTTGAAGCAGAAAGGTATGCATAACAACTATCGTTTGTAAATGTAATACTCATGTCATCATCAGGTGTATTAATTGGATATCCCAGATTTTGAGGATAAGACCAGGTATTGGTTTCTGTATTATAAACTGATTTAAAAATGTCAAACCCGCCCATAGATGAATGTCCCTGTGATGCGAAATAGAGTGTTTTGCAATCAGCAGTGATGTGCGGGTAATCCTCTTTGTATTTGGTGTTGATCTGGTTGCCTAAAATTTGCGGGATTGCCCAATTGCCATTCGGTAATTTTTTTATCATGTATAGGTCAGTTTCTCCGAATCCATCCGCACGTTTACTTGCAAAAACTATAACATCGTGATCAGCAGTAGTTGAACCCGATGTTTCAAAACCCGAATTCACATCTGTGCCGAATTTTACAAGTTTGGAAAAAATGTTTTTATTGTTTTCGGAATAATAGATATTTCCAACAGTGTCAACATGATCAATGTAGACAACCATTGTTTTGCCGTTCGCAGTAATATCAACAGCTTGTTCATCAAACCTGGTATTTATCTGTGTTCCTATATCTTTAGGCTTTTGCCAGATTCCTTCTTTTGGAAGTGATATGAATATGTCTGAAGCGTAATATCCGTCTATTTCGGGTTCGCCGGCTCCCTTTGGACGCCTTGTTGTGAATGCCATATATGATTCATCTGCGGGAATAAGCGGATTATAATCAGGAAACTCAGTATTAATCTGTTTGCCAAGGTTTATAAAGTTTACATCTAACGGGTATTTAATAAGTTCCTTAGCATTATTGCAGGTTTCGATCTGACGTTTGGCTTGTTCTGCCAAATTACCTTTCGCTGTGGCCATACATTTTTCATACGCAGTTATAGCTTCGTCAAAACGGTAAGCGTATTGATATGCTTTTCCGAGTTGGAAAATATTTTCTTCATCAGGATGATTGGGTACGGCACAAACAAATTCAATGAAAGGAATGGCCGCTGCTTTATTAATATTTGTATTGAGATAACACAAAGCGGTCTTTAGGTTGTAGTCAACGCTTTTGGGTTGTTGTTTCACAAGGTCTTTGTAAATCGGCAGAGCCATCACATAATTTTTATGTGAGAAATGTTCTTTGGCTAAAGCGGGATCGGGGGCTTTACGGTTTTGGGCAAGGGAAAAATGAAGTAAAAAAGGAAAAAGGGAAAAGCAGAGAATAAAGTATTTTATTTTCACAGGATTATCACTAAATAATTGAAATTAGGATAAAAGTAAAGAAAAATGCTATATCGTTATATATGCAAATACAAAAGGACTTCAAGGTGTTTTGATCAATAAAAAATTTTTACGTATTTCCGGTTGAAAGGAACCTTTGTCGAGTATTGTGATGTTTTCTGTTAATGTAGAAAAGCCTTTTCCTTCTACTGAAACACTGTATCTGCCGGGTTCAAGCGCCATTACAAATTTCCCGCTTTTAGGTATTGGTGTAAAACGGAATTCTTCTTTGGTTGAAAGATTAATTGCTGTAATAAGCAGGTCGTTTTTTGGGGCCAGGCTGTCGCTTGAATTTACATACCCTGAGACAAGTGTGTAGCGTTGATCAGAATCGTTAAATCTCATCCGCCAGATATCCAGGTCTCCCATTCCGCCTTCGCGAGAGATAGATACATATGCAGATCTTTCTTTTTCAGTGAATGATATGGTGTAGTTGTCGTCGCTTGTGTTGATGGGGTAGCCCAGGTTTTTAGGTTCGGTCCAGGTGTTGTTTTCGGAGTTGTATACAGATTTGAATATGTCGAACCCGCCCATGCTGGAGTGACCCTGCGAAGCAAAATAGAGGGTTTGTCCATCCTCAGAAAAGTGGGGAAAGTCTTCGTTGTATTGTGTGTTGATTGTTTTGCCCAGATTTTGAGGTATGGCCCATTGTCCATTCGGAAGTTTTTTGGCCATATACAGATCTGTGCCGCCGAGTCCTCCGGAGCGTTCACTTGCAAAAAAAATAATCTGCCCATTATCACTTACACATCCGGATGTTTCAAATCCAGAATTCACATTGTTGTTTAATTTAGAGAGTTTTTGAAATTTGCCATTCAGGTAATTCGAAATATAAATATTTCCGAGGCTGTCTATGTGATCAATATATACTGTCATGCTTGAGCCATCAGGTGAAAGCCCAACAGTTTGTTCATCAAAGGGGGTGTTCACAGGTCCGCCGATATTCGTTGCTTTTATCCAGTTGCCATCTTTTATAGTTGTGACGTAAATGTCTGACGGGTACAATCCATCCATTTCAAGTACATTGCTTTTGCCGCCTTTTCTGCGGCTGGTGAACACAAGGAACGATTCGTTTTGAGTTGCAAATGGATAGTAGTCTGAAAACTCCGAGTTTACATCCTTTCCAAGATTTTCGAACGTTACATTCAATGGAAACTTTACAAATTGTTTTCCGTTATAACATGTTTCAATAGCACGGTCTGCCCGCTGAATGTCTTTTTTTGCTGCCTTTTCCTTGAATGTAGAATACGCTTTGATTGCGTCATCGAATCGATTAGCATATTGATATGCATTGCCGAGGTAAAACCAGACTTCATTATCTCCTTTTCCTTTTTTCGTGATCTTCTCGAGGTATTGTATAGCCTGGGTTTTATCAAGGTGCGTATTCAGGTAACAAAGCGCAACTTTGTAATTGTAATCTATATCGTCAGGATCACGTTTCAACAGTTCTTTATACGAACGTAATGCCGTAAGATAATTGTGGTGCTCAAAATGTTCATTGGCTTCACGCGGGTCAAGAAAGGGGCCTCCTGACTTTTGAGCAAAAGTAAAACAGTTCATTATAGCCACCAGAAGAAGTGACTTAAGCAACCTTACAATATTTCTAATTGTTTGTGTCATGTGCTATTATGGGCCATTGAGCAATAATATTGCCAAAATATATAAAGTGCACTAAGCGAGAAAATTGGTCCCTTTAAAAGCAAGTGAGATCATTTTGTTCCAATGATCTTCAGTTCCACACGCCTGTTCTTTTGCATGCCTTCGTTGCTGCTATTGTCCGCTATAGGTTTTGTTGAACCATAACCCAACGGAACCAGTCGTTTCTTGTCGATACCTTTGTAATAGTATGGCGCTATATAATAGCTTCTTTCATTGTTTACCAGGTAATTTACCACAGACTGCGCGCGTGCCTGGGATAACCGAAGGTTGACATCTTCGCTTCCGGAATTGTCGGTATGCCCTGATATTTCGATTCTTATTGAGGGAGATTGGATTAAAATATCATATACTTTCTCCAATTCTGTTTTCGATTCCTTGGTTAATGTAGCTAATCCTGTATCAAAGAAAACGTTATTTAAAACTATTGTTGAGCCTGTAGTGACTTTTTCCAACTTAACATTGCGCTTGATCTCAGAAAAGTCAGCTTGCTTCGGAATGTCAATGTTTTCAGAATGAAACAAATACCCGTTTGCTTCAAATGACAAATTGTAGTTTTTTCCGCTTTCAAGTGAAGCGTAATAAAGGCCTGAATCATTCAGGGTCTCGTATGTTTTTACAATCTGACCTGTTGTATTGTCTTTAATAACAACCTTAACATCGGATAGCGACTTTCCTTCAGCGTTCTTTACTATTCCGGTAACTGATATATATCCTGATTTTTTGGTTTCGAAATTCATTAGGTTAAGCCGAACCTCCCGTTTGAGTTGCTGGTAAGCACTTCCCGGTTCAATTTTTATGGTTTCAGTTGATGGGAGATAATCATCGGCTTCGTACTTTATAGTATACGTTTTGCCATTTGGCCCGGAGTTAAGTACCATAAGGTATTTGCCTGTTTTAACGTTAGGTTTAATATCCTGAACAACTTCCCCTGTCTCGTCATCCGTTGCAGTTATCATTACACCGCGTGGGATTTTGGAGTTGCTTCCGTCAAAGGTTAAATATCCGACGAGTAAAGTAACCGGGTCAACAACACTTGAAGTAAGTGTCATTTTGAAAAGATCTTTTTCACCAATTGAGCCTTCTCTTTCAGAAGAAAAGTACGCGCGTCGCCCATCGGTCGACAGAACGTAATAGATGTCATCGCCGGTAGTATTGATCGGATAACCAAGGTTAATGGGTTTTGACCATTTCATGTTTGTCCGCTTTTTCCCGGCTTCTTCTGTTTTTACGGAATAGAAAATGTCGAATCCACCCATACTTTTAGGTCCGTTGCTGCTATAGAAGAGAGTAACGCCATCCGGGTGAATAAATGGGGCATCTTCATCAAATTCTGTGTTTATAGTCGGACCAAGATTTGTAGCAAGACTCCAGCTTCCATTTGGCAACTTAACGCATTTGTATATGTCACGACCTCCGTATCCTCCGGGGCGGTCGCTAACAAAATAAAGATGCTGATTATCGGCCGAAACGCAGGCGTGTGTTTCCCAATATTTGGTATTGATGTCGGAACCTACCGGTAATCCAATACTCCAGCTGTTGCCATCAAAATTGCTATAATAAATGTCCCCTCCATTCTCGTTGTTGAAAATAAAAAGTTGCGTGCCATCGGCTGAAAGGCCAATGGCTGCATCGCTTTCATCTGAATTGATGTAGCGGCTTATTAGTTTCGGTTTAGACCAATTGCCATCAGAGAATTTATAACTTATGTAAATATCTTCAAAGTATTGCCCATCGGGTGTTTTGTCATCGGTAATTCCACCAGGACGCCTTGATGTAAAAATAAGGGTTGATTCATCGGCATTAATAACAGGGCAATAATCAGGGTAGATGGTGTTAAATGTGGGTCCCATATTTTCTATTTTAATATCGACCTTGTTTTTTAATAAGGTTGTCCCTGAATTGCATTGGTCAATATGAAGTTTTAATTCTTTTGGCATTTTTTTATCATTAAAAAGATCAACACAATATTGAAATTTTAATCCGGCCTGGTCGAATTGATAGTTAAGTTGATAGGCGAGGCCAAGGTAGTAGTGGACCATTAAGGGAGCCCTGTCTTCGGAGGCATCATATTCGTGGTAATGTTCGGTAGTGTTTTTACTTGCTTTTAAAAGATATTTTATGGACTTGTCTTTTTGATTAGGCGAATGCATATAAGCCAGGCCCAATTTGTAACGCATGTTGGCATTATTGGAGTCGAGCTTGAATGCATTTAAATAGCTATTGATCGCCTCATTGTAGTTTTTTTCAAGGAACAATTTATCACCTTCATTAAAATACTTCTTAAACAGATTTTTGTCCTGCGCAATAATGTTGGCATTGTGGCAAAACAAAATAATTATGAAGAGTAAAATATAGCTTTTGGGCACTCGTTTCATCATACTTACAAATGTAATAGTTTAATCAACATAATTTATAAATACTAAAGGCTGCATATGCGCAGCCTGTTAAGGTAGTATTCAATCAATTTAGTCGGGATGGCGGGATTTGAACCCACGACCTCCAGCACCCCATGCTGGCGCGATACCAGGCTACGCTACATCCCGTTTCTCAATATATTGCAGCAATTAATGTTAATCAACCTACATAATGCATGTTTTGCCTTTGGCAATTAAGGGATTAAATTTCCGGCAATACTACATTCGAAGGGGTACAAATATATTGTTTTTTGCCAAACTCGGATCTTTTAGCGATAGTGGAATTGTATAATTAGCTCCTTATGCAAATATTATCAAGGGAAACAAAATTCAATAAGTTGAAATGAGGATCGGTTGAAATAAATACATTCATTCATATGTTTTTGTGTTAACTCAAGGTGTGAAAAATATTTAGTCGAGTGGCAGTGTATATAAAGCATTAATATTGAAACTTATTCTTTTTGATCGCCGTATAAGGTGACTAACAACAATTGTGATTTATAGTGTAGTTTAATCAATTGAGTAGCCAAAAAATGTTATATTGTTGAGTTTCAGTTTATTATTTTTTTTATATTTGGTTGTTAACATAAAGTTTCAATTTCGGGTAAACGCCTAATCAATTAATAATGAAGGGAAAATTACTTTTTTC
>JAEUTS010000079.1 GCA_016787005.1 Bacteroidia bacterium | reverse complement strand
AGCGGATTTAGGGCAAATGTATTTTTCAACTCAAATTCCGGCAATATAAAGGAGTTTGGACAAAAGGTATAAGTCTTCTAAACAAATTTAGTAGCTGGGGTTGAATTGCTGTTGGTTAGCCAATAAAGGCGATCATATGTCCCCTGATCGCCTTTACCCCGGTTATTACAGCTTTTTCTTCGTTGCATTTTATCCCAAGGGAATTAATAAAACTAGTTCAATCCATCGAGTTGGTATGAAATACATGCGTAATTCATTGATTATCAATTGTTAATTTTTGACCAAGATTGCCCGATCTTCATGATTGATGTTCAACTCGAGATAATGCTCAATCGCCTCAATTATTTACTGTCAAGTATCTTTTAAAATCAAGGCAAGTTGCCGGAAAAAAATTATTTGTTACTTTTGCGTCCCTATCATTAAGAAATGGTAGTAGATTGCCCGATCGTCTAATGGCAGGACTTCAGATTTTGGTTCTGACTATGTTGGTTCGAATCCAGCTCGGGCAACCAAACTAAATCCGCTCCCAAGGGGCGGATTTTTTCTATTTATGGATAGCCAAGCGTGGCTTGAGCTATTCATAAATAGAAAAAGTCCGGAGCCGCATTTTCTGCGGCTCAGCGAATTTAGTTTGTTAAGCCCCTCGTGAGCAAATGGATCAGCGTTGATAATCCAGTTCGGGCAACACCGATCAAATGCATTTTACCATTTTGTTTTTCTGAAGCAAAGCTATGATGTATCGTAGGTATGCTTATCTTTGCCCTAAATTCACAAACCCCATGAAATGCCATTAACCGGCGTATACAAACCGGAAATGAATACATTTGGCATTCCATGTGACCTTTAAACCTATAAAAACATATACATAATGAAATACAAAGGAAAAAAAGTAGCCGGTGTGTGGATCGACCACAAACACGCGTATATCATCAGCACACCTGACAGAAAAAACGAAGGAACGTATGATGTAATTAAAAAGATCGAGGTTCATCACCATGCCGATCACTCCAGCAGTGAAAATGTTCACCATAATAAGGAAGCTAAGGAATTGAAGGCCCTTTACCAGGATGTATCTGCTCAATTGGCAGCTGACGACGCTATTTTTATTATTGGACCCGGCACATCACAGGAGGAGCTGAAGAATTTTCTGCAACAGAATAGTCAATTCAAAGGCAAGGAAATTGAATTGGGAACTGCCGATCATTTGTCAATGAATGAAATGATCGCCAAAGTGCGCACTCATTTTTTTCATAACTGACGTTCCTGCTTCGGATCCGCTAAGCCCGGCAAGTATATCATTTTCCGATTGAGCCGATTGTGGATTGTTATCTGTACAGAGTTTACATTGTTGACCGAGCGGAGTCGAAGTCAACATTTATAAAAAACAGTGTATATGAATAAGAATGTTGTTAGAATAGTGTGTTGTGGCGCTTTTCTGTGTTTCAGCAATGTTAAAGCCCAGAACAAAGCTCTTGACCTAAAATTGGAGAAGGTAAAGGCCAATAAAATAAAATCTGTTTCTGAATTCCGAAGCGAATTCGGGAAAGGTGAGTTTAAAAAGGCCTATACGAAGTACGATAGCCTTGCAAATGTTATCGAACATGCGGTTTTTTATACCAACGGAAACATTGAGGAAAAAAAGGCCTTTTCATACAACGATAAGGGATTGGTTAATGAAGAGCTGCACTATAATACTTCGGGTTTGGTAGAGTCGATCATCAGGTATTTATATGATGCCGAAAGAAAGCTCACTAAAAAAAATTTCTATACTGCTGAGGAAGCGCTGCAAAAGAGTATTACATATACCTATTCTCCGGCCGGAAAGTTGTTGGAAGAAAGAGAGTTCAGTGTGGGTGGGGCAAAAATTAGTTCGGTTTTGTATAAGTATACAAATAAGGGACAACTAACAGATGAGAAGAGAATTGCAGCTGATGGCTCTGCGCAATCACGGCATATTTACAAGTATGATGATATCGGGAATAAGGTGGAAGAAGCATTCATCTCTTACCAGTTCATCAATTCCAATAATACATTTAAATATGACAGCCGTGGAAATAAAACCGACGAGACGATCTATTATTCTTCAACAAAGATCGATGATGATGTGATCGGAAGTTATGATGAGAAGGGACAAATTACAGAAGAAGTAAATTTGGATAAGGACGGGAATTTTTATACAAAAAATTCTTTTAAGTATAATGATAAAGGAAATCAGATTGAGAAAATATCGTATGACCTGGAAGATAAAATAAGAAACAGGTGGACGTACGATTACGATAATTTCGGAAATATGATCGAAGAGGTTATTTATGATGCTGATGGAACAGTTTTTTCAAAGTTCTCGACTTCTTATAATGAAAAAGGTAAGATACTTACAGAATCAAAGTATACTACCTATCCCAAGCTTGTTTCAAAATGGATCTATACATACGATGATAATAAGCAGGTAATTGAAGAGATTAAGGTCGGTTCCGATAATTCTGTGGCTTTTAAGGGCGAGTATCAGTACGATACAAAGGGTAACAGGATAAAGGAGCTGATCCGTAATGGAGGCGATGAGTCCGCAATCAAAAAAATTAATCAATACAATGAATTCGGTTCACTTATGAAAGTTGAATTTTACGGACAGGACGGAAAGCTTGAGTTCAAACGAACTGTTAGTTATGACCCCAAAGGTGATATAAGAGAAATTGTTGAAACCGGACTTGAAGGCGGCTCTGAAACAACACGGTTCGAGTATGAGTTCTATTAGGAAGAGTGGTCCAAAAGATATGTCGTCCCACTTTAATTAAGTAAATCCAGAATATCCTGCAACGTGTTTTCATTATTTGGTGGAAGCATTTGTTTTTCTTAAGGTATTCTTTGATTTTTATGGAGTGACCCAAACTTGTGTGTTTGTCAAAGAAAACCGGATTTTGTTGCCTTTGAAAAGTCCTGCAAATGGTTTAACTTTAATTGCATCTATCCATATCATAATGAGATCTCTTTACACCGTTATATTTATAACTATTTTTGTGTTGCCCATTACCTCTATAAAAGCGCAACCATCATACTAC
This sequence comes from Bacteroidia bacterium, assembly GCA_016787005.1. Classification (GTDB taxonomy): domain Bacteria; phylum Bacteroidota; class Bacteroidia; order JABDFU01; family JABDFU01; genus JABDFU01. Next base: position 2,408 of record JAEUTS010000079.1, on the reverse strand, counting down.
AAAGCCTGGGAAGTTGCTGTCCCATATTATAATCAGTTGCTTGTGGATACTAATGGTTTTAGCTATGTGGGCGGGATATCTGGCTCCGTTTTTAAAATAATGAAGTATGACCCTTCCGGGAACTTTGTTTGGCAAAGCAATCCAATTAGTGCTTCTTCAGTGAAAATGAAATTTGACAAGAATAAGGATATTATTGTTGCAGGAGTGGCGACAGTAACTCCAACAGACAAAGATTTTTTAGTTGCCAAAGTAACATCAGCAGGTCTCGTTTCGTGGACCACGACTGTGGATAATCAAAACAGTATAGACTCTATGATTGACTTTTCTGTCGACTACAATAATTGTGTTTTAGCTATAGGAAATACTTATGTAAACGCAGACACAAATGCAAGTTTTTTTACTGTGAAGATAGATGTTACAGGAGGACTTTTGTGGAAAAGAACCTACACTTTTAACATTGCGAAAGTTAATAGCCCCATATCGGTTATTGTCGATAGTGCAAACAATGCTTATGTCTATGGAGCTATTTTTTCATTTACTCCATATATAGATAATGATTCAATCGCTTTTGTAAAGTATCGATCTGATGGAAGTTTGATAAGAGCTGTAAGGTATTTTGCTTCATGTTTTAATCATATTGATAATGCTTATGATCGTTTTTTCGATGGAATGAAGAGTTTTCTTTTCAGGAATAAGGTTTACTTTATTCATGAAATGTCCTGTTTTGAAGAAGATCACAGAAGTGTTATTGAAGTTGTTGATACTTCATTTAGCAATTGGTCAAATTTTCTTGATATTCCTGCTGTTAATATAAGAGGGGTAAGAGTTTATGAATACAAAGGGCAATTAACTATTACCGGCGATAGTACTTATAGTAGCAGAATAACTGGAAACACATATAGTGATCCATTTTTTATGGTTTATGGACAAAATGGTTTTAAATCACTGTATTCTATTCCTTTAATCAACAAGTATGGAATAACATTTAGAGCAAATTTATTGAATAATGGGAATTATTCTCTTTCATATTCAGGAGGTGAGGCCGGCAGCTATTTTAAATTTACTATAACTGCGGTAGATTCTGCGGTGAAAAATATTTTCTGGTACGATGTGAATGATGGGTTTATAAGGGCACAAGAGACAGACGGGTATAACAGTATTTTTGTATTAAAAGACTCAATGGGAAGTGCTTCCCTTGAAAAATATAAATCAAGTGCGTTGGGTATTGAGAACTATTGTTGTAATTCGGACAGATTAAGAATTTCTCCAAATCCCTCCGTTGACAATATAATTATTGAAACACTATCTTCTGAGAATCAATTACTACAGATATTTGATCTGACGGGAAGATTGGTTTTGAGGCAAAACACCACCGGCAAAATGACTACAATTAATTTGAGCGGCTTGGGTGCTGGCATTTATAATGTCTGTGCAACGACTAAAGAAGGAGAATTACATACTCGATTGGCAATCATGAAATAATATACATTCACTTGTTTTTACAATCTTCAAATTCCCTACTTAAGCAAATCCAGAATATCCTGCAACGTGTTTTCATCGCTTGGGCGTGATGCGTTCGGATTTACAATATTTCCTTTTTTGTCAATTAACATATATCGTGGAATGCTGCTTATTTGAAACTGTTTTGCCGCAGGCGAATTCCAGCCCCCTGGCGATAGGGCTTGCTCTCCGGTAAGCTGCAATTGTTTGACCGCGTTTTTCCAGGCATCTTCATTGTCGTCAATAGAGATATACAGGAATACCACTTCCTTTTTTTGCTTGTCGCTTAATTTTTCATGAAGCTCTTTGCTAAAGGGGAACTGTTGCCGACACGGGCCGCACCAGCTCGCCCAGAAATCGACATACACAACTTTTCCTTTAAAGTCTGAAAGGTTCACTTCCTTTCCATTCATGCTCCGAAACGTATTGACGGGTAATTTATCATTCGATTTCACTGTTTCAGTTTTTGGCAATTTTGTTTTCATCCATTTGCCCAGCTTATCTTTCACTATAGTTGTGTACTCAGATTTTTTTCCCATCTTCTCCATACGTTCGTAAATACTTTTCACCGTTTCGGGATTCACTTTTTCACCCGTTTCAAATAAAAAGCGGGTAAGGTAATAGAGCAGGGGAGTACCTTTCAGGTGATCACTCGCAACTACATATTTTTTTTCGGCTGAGACTGTAAAATCAGTGAACTTGTTGAATCCGTTCTTCTCCGAAGCGAAATAGGTGACAAACCACACGAGGAAGTCACGGTATGATCCGCTGATCATAGCTTCTTCATCACTTACTGTTTTTTTGTCCAGTACGTCAAGCATCACTGCAGGTAAATGCGCCACAGTAAGAATGCTGTTGCTTTTGTTCGCGTTAACGATCGGCCAGGCGAGCAGATAATTCAGGTAAGT
>JAEUTS010000293.1 GCA_016787005.1 Bacteroidia bacterium | reverse complement strand
ACCAACAACTAAGAGACTCACTTTATCACAACCATCTTTTTCATTTCAGAATACTGACCTCCGGCAACAAGCTGATAATAATATACTCCGGAGCTGAGCCTTTGCGTACTGATTATTATACCCGATTGATCCGCAAGCAATGCCTGATCATCAACTATCCTGCCCAAAGCATCATATAAAACTAAATATGCGGCAGCCACATTTTGAGGAAGTGTAAAATTAACTTTTGCAGATTCATTAACAGGGTTCGGGTAAATTTGAACTGTAATAAAAGAACTACTTTGCGTCATCGAATTTACCCCCAAAGGTTTGGGGACGATCTTAACAATATCCAAGTCATCAAAATAAAACCCATCATAATTTGTAGCAGGATCTGCAACCAATGTAAATTTTACCAAAATATTCTTACCGATATAATCACTCAGATCAATTGATTCTTTAACCCATGTGTATTGGTATCCATCATAAACAGGATTGTTGGGATCCTGCGCTATATTACCCGGAATAGTATGCTTACCGCATAAAGGCGACCAGTTTGCTCCGCCATCAGATGATGCATTTACTTCCACGTAATCGTAATTCGCTTCAATCGCCCAACGGGCCCAAAAAGTCATTTCAGCATAAACTGCATCCGTTAAGTTAACTGTTTTCGATTGTTCAATTGAACTAACCCAATAATTTGTGCTGGTGCCATCCGGATAATTTCCTGTAGGAGTATCCGTAATTGAAGAGGGGGCTGAATGATAAATACTTGTGCTGGTTCCCCAGCCAGGCGATATCCAGTCGACCAATGAACTCGCGTTTGTGGTATAAGCTGTAACAGGTGTGCCATATATTTTAGTAATCGTGTCCCTTATTATATACGAACCATTATCTACCGACAGAACAAAAATCAATTTATCACCATCAGCAACCCCTGACTTCACCAAATATTGTATTGAGTCCGGGCGTAGTTCAATACTTTTTAATGTTGAATATGATTTAGGAGCACCGGTAGAAACAATATTTGAAGAAACAGGCAACAGGCTTACCGTATAAGTCGCGGGACTGTCAAGTCCCAAACGCTGAATATCATACACCAAATAATTTGATAGTTTACTTACAATTTTCGGAGACTGCTGTCTGACCACAGCATATTTTACAGCCAGCTCGGCAAAATGTATATTCTGTGCAATATTCTCCTTACATATATCCACAATACGATTCTGCGCCGGCCAAAAACCATCACTTACGGCACCGGCTTCGGGTGTCATGGCAAGTATCTTCGCTTTTGTTCCCTGTTCCCCATACATCCAGTCATCTGATCCGCCATTGGCAACATAAGCCACCGTCTGATTTGGAGTACCAAACCTGTAATTATTCTCGCGCGTTAATTCCTTCGCGTAAGCTTTGTATGAAGTTGAGTCAGGCGTAAGAAAATCATTTTTATGCCCCCAGGGATAGATAAGCAAATTACTATATGTATGATAGTTAAGAGCCAATTTAAACTGCCGGCTTTCACAAAACTGTTTCATGATCTGCGTTTCGGCCTCCGAAAAAGCAGAGGGGCCACGGTATGTATCGGAATTGGTATTATTCGATGAACCAAAATTATCATACCCCCACGATTGGCCATAGTTGCGGTTTAGGTCAACGCCATAAGTCCCATCCCCGTTATTACGGCGATTCTTCCTCCACATTCCGCCTCCATTAGGATTTGTTGTTTGATTGCGAACATACCCATCCGGGTTAATGCAGGGAACAAAATACATTTCAGTGTTATCCACAAGAAACTTTACTTCAGGGTTTGTATTGTAATTTTCCAGCAGGTAATACATATACATAATAACCTGCGAAGCAGAAGCAGGCTCGCGTGCGTGATGCAGTGCGGTATACAGCAATTCAGGTTCCGGCTCATCAACATTGGGATTGTCCGATATTTTCACATAATAAAGCGATCTCCCGCCCACAGTAGTGGTAGAGCCAATGGCGGTTTTAGCTTTAAAAATAGATGGAAATTTTGCTGCCATTGTATCCAGATTGGCCAACAACTCCGTGTAAGTATAAAAACCACCCATTGAACCAAGCTTAAAATTTACGGGTGTGGAGAAATCGGGTATTTTGCCACAGGCATTGGATGCAACACCCGACACCTTCTGCGTAGCAGTAGATAGATTTTGTTGAACATAATATTGAGAAACATCATTGATAAGTATTTCATACTTTGCTCCATGGGATTTAAGGATTGAAATATCTGAAGCGGAAAAGTCGGAAATAAAATATTGCCCCCTTTTATACTCGCCATGATCAAAGCCCACCCCGGCTTCCGCCAATCGCTTCAAACCATTATCATCAGCATAAATCTTTACACGTGAATATTGTTCTGTTTGCGCTGTTATTGAAGTCGTAGTAATAACAATACCTGCAACAGCTCCTGTTATGAATTTGAATAATGACATGGGAATATAATTGAATTATAATCAAACATACTTTAACTAAATGTAAGCTTAACAAGCATAAATTCAAAGTAATTTGGTCAATAAATGAACAGCGAAATTGCTATTTATTACTTAATTTCGGGTTCTAAAATTTAAACCTATGAGCACTGTAAACACATCCGCAATGAGCGAAACAAAAGAATATATTAAAACCAATGAACAGCGTTTTCTTAACGAACTCCTCGAATTGCTTCGCATACCTTCTGTAAGTGCCGACAGCAAATACAAACCCGATGTTTTAAAAATGGCTGATGCCGTAAAAGCTAAACTCATCGCGGCCGGAGCCGATAAAGTGGAACTTGTGCAAACCGCAGGATATCCCGTTGTGTATGGTGAAAAAATAATTGATCCAAAATTACCCACCGTATTGGTATACGGACATTATGATGTTCAACCTGCTGACCCGATCAACCTATGGACCTCCCCACCATTTGAACCTGTTGTCAAAGACGGGAAAATATACGCGCGCGGATCATGTGATGACAAAGGACAGATGTACATGCATGTGAAAGCATTTGAAACCATGCTGAAAACAAACAGCCTGCCCTGCAATGTAAAATTTATGATCGAAGGAGAAGAGGAAGTTGGCTCGGCTAATCTTGGCCAATTCTTAAAAGATAACAAAGAACGATTGAAAGGTGATGTTATTTTAATTTCCGACACATCTATTCTTGGTAACGACACACCCTCCATTGATGTTGGCCTGCGCGGACTGTGTTATATGGAAGTTGAGGTAACCGGCCCTAACCGCGACCTTCATTCTGGAGTTTATGGCGGAGCTGTTGCCAACCCTATCAATATTTTGTGCGAAATGATCGCGTCAATGAAAGACAAAAACAATCACATCACTATTCCCGGCTTTTATGATGGTGTTATGGAACTTAGCAAAGAAGAGCGGGCCGAAATGGCCAAAGCTCCTTTCAATTTAGAAAATTATAAAAAAGATCTTGCGATCAATGATATACATGGTGAAGAAGGTTATTCAACTATTGAACGCACCGGAATCCGCCCTACACTTGATGTAAACGGAATATGGGGCGGCTATACAGGAGAAGGCGCCAAAACTGTTCTGCCTTCAAAGGCATTTGCTAAAATCAGCATGCGCCTTGTGCCCGGACAAAATTCAGAAAAAACGGCACAGCTATTCACCAAACACTTTACATCAATCGCTCCGAAATCAGTAAAAGTAAAAGTAACAACACATCATGGCGGGGAACCCGTTCTCACGCCTACTGACTCTATTGCATTCAAAGCGGCAAGCAAAGCCATGGAAGAAACATTCGGCAAAAAACCGATCCCCACACGCGGCGGCGGAAGTATTCCCATCGTTGCGCTGTTTGAAAGTGTACTTGGACTGAAATCGGTTTTAATGGGCTTCGGTTTAGACACAGACGCTATCCATTCGCCAAATGAACACTTTGGTGTTTTCAACTACTTCAAAGGCATTGAAACGATCCCTTTGTTCTTTAAGAATTATGCGGAGATGAGTA